>CAZGMU010000004.1:9444-14013 GCA_964526975.1 uncultured Planctomycetaceae bacterium | reverse complement strand
TCAATGGGATGATCAATCCGGTTTTGGTGCTGGCGAGCGGTGCGACGGTTGGCGTTCTGGTCAGTAAAAACGCGATGCGGAAGACAGAAACCATTGTGAAGGAATTAGAAAATTCCACACCGTTCCGCCGCCTCCATCCAGGCTGTCCGTAGAGTGATGGTTTCGACGAAATGTGCGATTCTGATGTCAAAACAGTGTCGGCAACCGAGCCGGATTGGACCCGAGAGCAGGTTCGCGGGTGGTGGGATCCATCGCGCCAGCTATTGCGCACGATCCGGCGCTACCAAAAATGCGAAAGCAAACCCGGATCGTTCAATGCTCTACGTAGAAAGTGGCACGTTTTCTGGTACCGATTTTGGAGTGTTGTAACGGGGGCGGAGATTGGGTTGACGACGAGAATCGGAGGCGGATTGTTGATACCGCATCCTAACGGCATCGTGATTCACTCCGGTGCGGTTATCGGTCCGAATTGCCTGCTATTTCAGCAGGTGACTTTGGGATCGAGAGAGAGGGATACCGGTGCGCCTGTGATAGGCGGGCATGTTGACATCGGCGCGAGGGCAAAGCTGCTTGGCTCGATTCGCGTGGGAGACCATGCGAGGATCGGCGCGAACGCGGTCGTCTTGTGCGATGTGCCAACGGGTGTCACAGCAGTAGGGGTTGTTAAGCAGGGTTCGTATAGTTAAACGAACAACATGGCAATGCAGATTGATCATTCGAAAATTCCCGTCTTCGTCCTCTGCGGCGGCCTCGGCACGCGCTTTCGCGAGCAGACGAAGTTCTCCGTCCCAAGCCGATGATTGAAAACGATGAACGCGCTCGATGTATTCGATTTTGTCAGGATTATCAATCTCCCGGAGCGAGTCGACCGGTTGAAGGCGACTGTGCGCGAGCTTGAGCGAATTGGTATTTTACTTGATGGCGAAAAGGTAAAAGTATTCTCCGCAATTCGGCCGCCTGCTGCCGAGGGGTTTCCGTCGATTGGTGCGCGTGGGTGTTTTTTAAGTCATCTTGAAGTGTTGCGAGCTGCACACGAAGCGGGCGCTCGCAAGCTGCTTGTGATCGAAGATGATATACAGTTCGAGAAGAGCTTTTGTAGTCGAATCGCTAGTGCCCTCAAGGCAGCGCAAGCGGCCGATTGGGATTTGTTATGGCTAGGGCATGTGGTGTCGACGGATGGCTGCCAGGACATTGCGATGGTGCCCTGTCAGCAGGGATTGTTAACCACGCATATGTATGCAGTAAATGGCGGGATATTACCACGCTTGATTACTGAATTTGAAGCCATGCTTGAGCGGCCACCCGGGCACCCGGATGGTGGACCAATGTTCGAGGATGGTGCATTTACCACGTTTTGCCTGAAGAACCCGGAAATAGTTCGCATGATTGCGATGCCAAGTTGGGCGCGACAACGTAGCTCAAGAAGTGATATATCACCTCGTGGATGGGTGAATACATGGCCCGTACTTCGAACAATCGCAGACAAGTGCCGAACGATCCGCAATCACGTCTTGGATCAGATCACCCGTCGGTAACATACTAATCTAAGAGGGGGAAATGGCGCTCGAAGTCATTGAGGATCACTTGTTGTGGCCAGAAGCGATCCCTAATGGGGCGCGCATTATCGATTGCGGTGCTAATGTTGGCGAATTCTCACGAATGATGCTAGCTCGCTTCAATGCAGAATGCGTTGCGCTCGAACCAGTGAGTTATCATTGTGAAAGAATAGCTGCGCCGATTCGGGCAATGCAGGTTGCTGTCAGCGGAAATTGTGGTACTGCACGATTCTGCATAAGCGACAATCCGTTGGGATCAAGCCTGTTGCAAGCAAATCAGCCAAGTGTTGCTGTAACGGAAGTTGCTACAACAACACTTCCTGTGTTGATGTCGAATCTTGGCTGGCGCAATGTTGATGTTGTAAAAATGGACATTGAAGGGGCTGAAATTGGGGCGCTGGATGCATGCGACGATGAAACGTTATCCGCAATTGGTCAGCTAACCGTCGAATTTCATGACTTCAACAAAATGGTGCCCCTGTGTGATGTAAAGCGGATTGTTGCGAGATTGGATTCGCTTGGATTCTATGTCTTTAAGCGGTTCCGCGGTTGTTATTATGATACTCTGTTTCTGAATCAAAGGGTTTGTCGCCTGTCGGCTTATTGTCGCGTTAGAGAGAACGTTCGCTTGCTACAGTGGGGACTCGAACGACGTGTGCGTAGAGTGATTTCTCGCGATGTGAATGGTGGTAATAGATAAACCTGTAGCCTCGGGTTTAGGTGGTTGCACGCGAAAAATAAAATGCCACGGACCAGTCAATTTATATGCAAGAACTAAGTTGCAGCACTAGAACTACCCCCGTCTTCGTCCTCTGCGGCGGTCTCGGCACGCGTTTCCGCGAGCAGACGGAGTTTCGTCCCAAGCCGATGATCGAAATCGGTGGCAAGCCGATTCTTTGGCATATCATGCATGTGTATGCCCGGCAAGGGTTCAAGCGGTTTGTGCTTTGCCTCGGGTACAAGGCCGAGATCATCAAGGAGTACTTTCTGCACTATGGGTCGTTGAACAGCGACTTCACGGTCGAACTGGCGACCAATGCGTTGACGGTTCACTCGGTCGAGCACTCCGACGATTGGACCGTGACGCTAGTCGACACGGGCGGAGCGGCGATGACCGGGGCGCGGATCGCCAAGGCGGCAGGGAAATATTTGGGCGATGCCGAGCATTTTGCCGTGACCTATGGCGACGGACTCACGGACGCGGATTTGGCGGCCGAGTTTCGGTTTCACCAGGAGCATGGCCGGGTGGGGACGGTGTTGGGAGTCAATCCGCCCTCGCGATTTGGAGAAATCAAGCTGGCAGGCGATAATGGAGAGGTGCTCCAGTTCGAGGAGAAGCCGGAGTTTGAGGACTCCTGGATCAACGGCGGTTACTTTTTCTTCCGCCGTGAGTTTGTGAAGTATTTGTCGGCCGACGATTCGTGCGTGCTGGAACAGACGCCGCTGGTGCGGCTGGCCTCCGACGGGCAGCTTAGCCTGTTCAAGCACTATGGTTTTTGGCACTGCATGGATTCGCAACGAGATTACGAGAACCTCAACAAAATGTGGCAGTCGGGGCAGGCGCCGTGGAGGGTTTAGAAACGACTTAATAGTAACCTCCCCGATTTTCAGAATAACCACGGAGACACGGAGAGCACGGAGAAGAAGCCCTAGGAGGATAGGAACACTAATCTTCACTAGTCTTCACTAATATCAAATATCAAAGAAGAGACTATTTCCGTCTCATTTTTGATTCTGATTTAATTAGCCTAGATTAGTAGCGATTAGTGTTCTTTTGTCTCTATTCCTGTCTACTCTGTGTCCTCCGTGTCTCCGTGGTGGTAAATCCGATCTGCCGAAGTTATTTTTGAGTTATCTCTTAGACTTAGGGCCGTAGGTCTCGCGAGCCGAGTGAGACCTGAGGTCGCTAGTAAGTAAAGAATAAGAGCATCTAACAGAATGAATGAAACCGCCAAGAACACAAAGGACGCCAAGCAATTCATGGCTGACTTCTATCTTGCTTGGCGACTTAGCGGTTCAATTTGTTAGAGGCCTTAAGTAAAGAAGAAGTAGGAGGTCGCTTTCGGCTCAAGCGACCTACTGGGTAGTTGGGGGATTTGTTTTGTTATTTCATGAAACGCCGCTGGCCGGCGCTTATGTTATCGAACTCGAAAAGCGGGGGGACGAGCGTGGGTTCTTCGCGCGGGCGTTTTGCCGCAACGAGTTCGAGAAAGCGGGGCTCGTGACCGCGATCGCGCAGATCAACAACTCGTTGAGTGTCGACGTGGGCACGCTGCGCGGCATGCACTATCAGCTTTCGCCGCATGCGGAGACGAAGATCGTGCGTTGCATTCGTGGGGCGCTGTGGGATTGCATCCTCGACCTGCGGCCCGATTCGCCGACGTTCGGTGAATGGTTTGGCGAGACGCTGTCGGCCGAGAATCGGAAGATGATGTATGTGCCGAAGGGATTCGGCCATGGGTTCATCACGCTCGAGCCCAATACCGAGGCGTTCTACATGGTCGATGAGTTTTACCATCCGCAGAGCGAGCGGGGCGTTCGGTGGAACGATCCGAAGTTCGGTATCCGTTGGCCGGCGGAGCCGCGCGTCGTTTCAGACAAAGACACTGGCCACCGCGACTTTGATCCCGCGTGGCATCTTTCGAACGGGTGAGCAGGTGGCCGCATGAGGATCCTGTTCACGGGGGCAAGCTCGTTTACCGGCTACTGGTTTGTGTCGAAGCTGGCGGAACGCGGGCACGAGGTGTGCGCGACGTTTACTCGTGGCGCGGCAGCGGAATATGGCGATGACGTTCGCGAGCAGCGGGTGAGGTGCGCGCTGGATAAATGTCGGCCTGTGTTCAGCTGTCGGTTTGGTGACGACAGCTTCCTGCGGCTCCTAAAGGACGAAAAGTTCGATTTGCTGTGCCATCATGCTGCGGATGTGACGAATTATCGAAGCCCCGATTTCGATGTCGCGGCGGCCGTGGCAAATAATACGTTCCAAGCAGACCGCGTTTTGAAGCTGCTCGAA
>CAZGMU010000004.1:0-9434 GCA_964526975.1 uncultured Planctomycetaceae bacterium | reverse complement strand
GGGTGGTTCGCTGCTTTTGACGGGTAGCTTCTTCGAGCCGGGCGAAGGAGCGGGGAGCGAGGGCGTGCCAGCGTTTTCGCCTTACGGCGTGAGCAAAGGCCAAACGGCCGACCGCTTCCGGGACTTATGCCAATCCATCGGCGTGCGCTTTGGGAAGTTCGTTATTCCCAATCCGTTTGGACCGTGGGAGGAGCCGCGGTTTATTTCGTACCTGGCGCGGACCTGGGCGGCCGGGGAGGCCGCGGTCGTTCGCACGCCAAGCTATTTGCGAGACAATATCCATGTGTCGCTGCTTAGCGCCGCGTATGTCGATTTTGCCGAGCAGCTTCCGCAGGCAGCCACATCGGTTAAGCTCAATCCACGTGGGTATGTGGAATTGCAAGGAGATTTCACCCAGCGGGTGGCTCGCGAAATGCGTAAACGGACCCCGTGGGCATGCGAGGTGGAGTTGGCGACCCAAACGGCGTTCGACGAGCCACGAGAGCGAATGAACATAGACGAACTCGATGCTGCTAAACTCGGCTGGAGCGAAGCCGCGGCGTGGGATGGGTTGGCTGCGTGGTATCTGCGTTAATTGAGCTTACGAACCATGACTGCTTTGGACAATCAAAATGTCGAGGTTCTTGCACCAAGCCTGCTGATTGTGATTGTCTGCTACCGAGTGGTGGATCTGACGATTCAATGCTTGGACTCGATCGCCGGCCAGATCCACGATATGCCTGGCATGCAAGTGGTCGTTTGCGACAATGGAACCGGTCCCGAGGCAGTGGAGCAACTGCGACATCATATTCTTCAGCAGGGATGGGATACCTGGGCGACGCTACAGGCGATATCTCCTAATGTAGGTTTCACCGGCGGCAATAACGCAGTTTTGAGAGAGGCGATGCAGTGGCCAATGCCGCCTAAATATTTTTTGCTGTTAAATGCCGACACCGTGGTGCTTCCGGGAGCTCTTAAGCATCTGTACGAATCTATGGAGGCTTCACCGAAGGTCGGGATTATGGGGGCCTCGCTTGTGAATCCGACAGGCAAAATGGATGTAAGCTGTTTTCGAGACCTCTCACCCTTGTCTGAGTTCCTGCGCGGAGCGGGAACAGGTATCGTGAATCGATTGCTCTTTCGAGATGACTTTCCACTTATGCCGGCAAAGGGGAGTGCCTACTACGATTGGGTGAGTTTCGCGGCAGCCGTTATCCGCACAGAGGTTATTCGAGAAATCGGCTTTCTTGATGAGGGATATTTCTTGTACTTTGATGATGCTGACTATTGCCGAGTTGCGAGGAAGGCTGGTTGGAAGATTGCCTGCTGTGAAGATGCAAAAGTAATTCATTACGAAGGTCAAAGCAACGAAGTGCCCGAAAGCACTCGGATGTTGAAACGCCGGCCCAGGTATTTCTATGTGTCGCGGTCTCGATATTTTGCCAAGCATTTAGGTACTCTGGGATTATGGATCGCGAACATGGCTTGGTCTATTGGAGCGGTCCTGGGATGCGTAAAGCAACTTCTACTGGGACGCAGGCCGAATTCGTGCGAAAGCGAATGGAGAGATATTTGGGCCAATGCCTGGGCGCCGGTACGTAAATCCAACGCGTCGCTTATTCCGAAAGAATCTCGGTTTGTCGTTTAGGCTAGGTTTCCCAATGGCAAATTGTAAAATTGGCGCTGTCGTGATCGGACGCAACGAAGGTGAGCGCCTGCGTGAGTGCCTAGCGTCTGTTATCCCGCAGGTATCTCAACTTGTTTACGTCGACTCGGGGTCGGATGATGATAGTGTCGCGATAGCCAAAAATTTGGGTGCAGACGTGGTCGAGCTGGATACGACTGTCCCTTTTACAGCGGCCCGCGCAAGAAATGCGGGGTGGAAACGCCTGCTTGAGCTTGTTAGCGACGTGCAGTTTGTCCAGTTTGTCGATGGTGATTGCGTTTTGAAATCATCATGGATTTCTCACGCATGTGAGGAACTGGATATGCGACCAGAAGTAGCTGTTATCAGTGGCCATGTTCGAGAGAAATGGCCAAAGCGGAATTGTTACCATCGTCTGGCAGCGATGGAATGGGATACGCCGGTTGGCCTTGCTCGTTATTGCGGAGGGATTGTACTCATACGTAGATCCGCTCTCCTGCAGACTGGTGGTTTCAGGGATTCGCTAATCGCTGGTGAGGAACCGGAGCTGTGCGTGCGGCTGCGGCAATCGGGATGGTCTATTCTGAAAATAGATTCTGAAATGGCGTCCCACGACATTAATATTAGTTCGTTTGGGCAATGGTGGCGACGTGTTGTACGTTCCGGATACGCCTATGCAGAAGGGGCTTTCCTTCATGGCGCTTCGATTGAGCGGCTTTGGGTTAAGGAATGCCGTAGTATTTGGTTGTGGGGGATTGTTATTCCTGCTGTCGGATTGTTACTAGCGTGGCCAACCAAGGGTATTTCATTGATAGTAATGATAGGCTTGTATTTGCTGTTGTTTGCCAAGATCGTCGGCAGCCGGTCAGTACATTCGAAGGATCCATTTGGTGATGCAGTTTTGTACGCGTCCTCATGCGTAATTTGCAAATGGCCACAAGCAATAGGAGCGCTCAAATTCATGAGACGTAGATGTGCAGGCCGACGAGCAAGTCTGGTTGAATTCTCCTCAGGCTGAATTAGTTTTTACTGGAAGCACAACCCTATCGACTACCACACGGTTACCTACGGCTGGTGTACCTTGAAAAGATGCACATCGTTTATCTCATAAATCAATACCCGACTGTCAGCCATACGTTTGTTCGTCGTGAGTTGCAGGCGCTCGAACGGCTTGGTTTTACGGTTTCGCGTATTTCTATTCGAGACACAAAGGCATCGATCGTTGATCCGTTGGACAAAGCGGAAAGTCAGCAAACGCATGTTCTGCTGAACGTACCCAAATGTGTGGCGGCCATGCTTTGGGCAGCGTTGTCTCGGCCGTTGCGGTTTCTCGCGGCGGCGGCCTGCGCCATACGTTTGTGGCGGAATGCAGGCTATGGCTTACCGCGGCCAGTGGCCTATTTGGCTGAAGCTTGCCGGCTCGTTCATATCGTTCGCATGCTGGGCATCGAGCACATTCACGCGCATTTCGCTACCAACTCGGCGGCTGTCGCGCTGTTGAGCAAGCTATTGGGAGGGCCGCCGTTTAGTTTTACCGTGCATGGTTTGGAAGAAGTTGAACGAGCGGTGGCCGAGTCTCTAGCGGAGAAAGTGGCGGAAGCCAAATTTGTAATTGTGATCAGTTCCTTTGGCCAGAGCCAATTGCAACGCTGGTGCGACCGAAAGCACTGGAGCAAAATTGCGATAGTGCGTTGCGGTTTGGATAGTAGTTATCTTGCCCAACAACCAGTATTGGTACCTGACGACAACCGACTAGTTTGCGTCGCTCGATTAAGTGAGCAAAAAGGGCTGTTTACACTAATCGAAGCAGCGATTCAACTTGCAGCCGAAACTAAGAGTTTCGAGCTAGTCTTGGTTGGGGACGGGCCATTGCGAGCCGAACTGCAGCACGTCCTTCAACACAGCCCAGCGCGCGATTGCGTACGGTTTGTGGGCGCGCAAACGCAGGAGCAGATTCAAGAGTGGTTAGTTTCCAGCCGCTGCTTTGTGTTGCCGAGTTACGTAGAAGGTTTGCCGGTCGCGATCATGGAGGCTCTTGCGCTAGCCCGGCCCGTAATTTCGACGTGGGTTGCGGGCATCCCCGAATTGGTCGTGCCGGGTGAGAATGGCTGGCTTGTGCCCGCCGGGGCGGTAGAAGAGCTTGTTGCCGCCATGCGCGAGGCCCTCGCAACGCCTACCGATCAAATGTACCAAATGGGGTTGCGTGGTCGCGAGCGCGTGATGAGGCTACATAATATCGATCAAAGCGCCAAGCAACTTGCTGCTTTGTTTGCGGGAGAGCCAGGCTCCGAAGTACGCTACTGAAGCAGCGGGCAAGATTGAAATATCCTGTTATCCTTTTATTGAAGACTGCCCGGCAATTGGATCCATTGTTCTCAGCCGGTAGCCGACAGCTTTTCGCCGGATCCAATTACCGCACAGCTTTCAATAAGAGAGCATAGTTGTAGAATCACCTTTTTGATTGTACGAGTTGCTGTTATGAGACACTTATATACGAGTGCAACAAGCTTGAGGATATCGAGCGCTGCGATACTATTATGGTTTACCGCTGCCCATCAATTGGCAATCGCCATCGAGCTGCCCAACGGCGGAATTAATCTCGCTGGCTATAGCTACTACGGAACGGAGCTTCCATTTGTCGATGTTGCGCACATGGGCGGCGGATGGTCGTCGGCGCTAGCTTCGAGTTGGAACCCGCCGGATAAACGCGTTATTACCACCAGCACGAACGGGTACCCGGCTTCTTTGGCGCCTGATCAAATTGCATTTACCGTCATCTTTACTCATAACGGCGGGATTTATCCGACAGGCAACTACGTTCTGCGCTGGAAGGGAACCGGAGATGTTCGGTTGTCGATGACTGGAGGCGCTCCTCCAATTCACAGGGCGCCGAACGAAGCGACCTATCGAATCACCAAGCCAGATCAGCTTGGGATTTATCTCAAGATCTTTCGCACGAGCGAGACAGACCCGGTTCACGATATTAGCGTCCACGCACCGTTTGCGGGAGACGCCAACGGCGTGTTCAATCCAAAGTTCAAAGAGGATTTGAAAAACTACGGTGTGATTCGCTTCATGGACTGGAACATGACGAATAACAGCGTCGTCGAAAAGTGGTCCGATCGCGTTCTTGCTAGCGATTGTTTTTGGGGCGGTTCCAAGGGCGTGCCTTATGAGTATCAGATTCAACTAAGCAATGAAACGGATAAGGACATTTGGCTGACTGTTCCTCATTTGGCAGACGATGATTATGTCGCCCGCTTGGCGCGACTCGTCAAGGAAAAACTGAAGCCAAATTTACGCGTGTGGGTCGAATACTCCAACGAGGTATGGAACGGCGGGTTTAAACAATCCAAATACGCCAACGAGGTTTTGCGACCACGCTATGGCCTGGCCAATGGTTCGCAGGCGTATGGTCGCAGGTCGGCCGAAATTTTTGACATCTTTACGAAAGAATTCGCGGATCCTCGGCGAGTTGTGCGCGTTCTCGCTGGGCAGGCGGTCTACAGTGGCGTTCTGGAGCAAGCCTTGATCGGGGCCACCGTAGACGGCAAACTCAAGGCCGATGTAGCGGCGGTAGCTCCCTATTTCCTCGTCGATGTCGATAAACTATACCAACGGCATCTTGCAGGTACGGTCGATCTCAATGAGGTCTACCCAGAATTGCACCGTAGTATCGATTCTGTTTTGGCGAACGTCGCGAAAAACCAGGCGCTGGCCGCCAAGCACGGGTTGCCTTTGGTTTCTTACGAAGGGGGCCAGCACTTGGTTGCTCGCCCGGGTGAACAGCATAACAACCAATCGTTTGTCGATCTTCTTCAGCAAATCAATCGCGACCCACGAATGGGAGATGCCTATGCCTATCTGCTCGACAAATGGTATGGACTGGGCGGTAAAACGTTTACATTTTTCAATGATGTAGGGCCTGGGTCGAAGTGGGGCTATTGGGGCATGAAGGAAAATTACCTGGATAGCAACGCCATAAAGTTTGTTTCCGTGCAGCGGTATCTCGAGCATCGAGCTTCCGACCAAGGACAGAAATAAACCAGCACCGCTGGTTAGCGCCCCGCTTGATCATCGACAGAGGAGATGGACCGCTCGGTGCGTACCCACTCACGTTGTCGGCGCGTAACGAAGCGCAGGTACATTGGGGCTTTGACGAGTGCATACTTCGGAATCTGCAGCACCATGCGTGGAGATAGAATCTCGCGGCCGTTGCGCAACCAAACGGCGGCAAGCCCCCCCGCCGCCAAGGATCCGATTGCAAGATAACACATCAATGGTAGCCAAGAGCCGATTCCGTAAGAGGTGACGGCGAAGGCCAGCGTGCAAATCACCGAAAGAGCAACCAGCAGGCTCAAGGGAGGGACTGATACTTCTAAAAGAATAGCGAGAAGTGAGGTAGTAGGCCGTTTTATGATTGCTAGTAATAAACGCGGTGCATGGGAAAAAATCATCGACAAGTGGCCATGTTCCCAACGCGTACGTTGTGACATGAATCCCGTGTTGTGTTCAGCAAGCAGAGACGACACATGAACTTCCATACATGGTAGAGGGGCGATGCCAGCCATAACTAAATCAAGGCAAATACGCGCGTCCTCGGCAATCTCTTCATTTGAAAACCGTACTTTTGTAAGTACGCTCCAGGGGAATGCCATGCCTGTTCCATTGAGCATGCAAGGCATGCCGAGCCATTGGAGCCCGCGCGGTCGGGCAATGTTCTTCACATAGACAGCAAGCGCCGAAACACGAGATATGGCTGTTCCTGTTTTAGGAGCGAGTATTATGTCTGCTGCTTGTACAGGACGCTGGTGGTAGTGCGCAAGCTGGCTGATTGTTTCGATGCAATTGGGGCCTGGAGTACAATCGGCATCGATGAAGATAACAATGTCAGGGGGAGACTGGGCAAGTTGCTCGACAGCAAAGTTTAGCGCATATCCTTTTCCTCGATGTATCGCATCGGTGCGGGACCAAACTGTCGCTCCGGACCGAATGGCTCGTTCTGCAGTTGCATCGTCGCAGTTATCAGCGACAACAATTACAGATGCGGGGCTTTTGACTTGGCGATGGACGGATGCGACTGTTGTCGCGATGCACAGTTCTTCATTGTGGGCCGGGATGACAACTACCGTACGAAGCGGTGAATCGGAGGGGCAGAAGGAACAACGTCGAAGCGGCAGCAACGATAGCCAGCACTCGATGCCCAATACTAATAGTGGGATAGCTAGAAGAATCGCAGCAATGGTAGCTATCGTGTCAGTCAGCATGGCATGGACGTGTAGAATGACCCAAATTGATCGTAACGTAGCGATTGTGGCGGAAGAGCGCCTCAGGCAACCATGCCAATCAATGGAGCGCCCAAATCCAGCAGGTCTTGCACCACCTCGCGTACGTGTGGATCTTTTGAGCTCTGTTTTGTCGTTGTAAGTACGACGCCATCTGCACGGGCTGTCAGCATTTGCAAATCCGCCGCGCTATCAACGGCGGGCCCGTGGATCAAGACCATCGTGTAATTCTTGCGGCATGTATTGAGCAACTCGGTTAGGCAGCTCGATGCCATTGCTTCCCGAGAGAAACCGTTGCGGCCACTCGCGATCAAATCCACCCCGGGGCGGGCGGTAGGTTGCACCAGATCACTGATGTCGTCGCATTCGTCCGCGAAATAATCCGACAGGCCAAAGCTCCCTCCACTCCCCGCTATGGAGTCGGTAGTTTTTTCGGACGGCGCTGGATGCTCGTTCTTCACCGTTTTCGGCAGGGCGGGAAGTTCGCTCGACGACAGAACGTTGAGCACGGGCACTAGGGCGCGCCGTGGACAGACGGCATCGATAATCAATACACGTTCCTCACGTTCCGCCAGGCAGTCGGCGATCGATGCCATTAATGGCACCGTCGAAACGTTGGCGTCGAGGCTGCTGAACAATACAACCGATCCTGGGCGGTGGCATGATTGCTGAATGCGGAGAGTTAGCATCCGGACTGTTTCGGATTGGTCCGCCTCCAGGATATTCACATTCGCTTTGCGCGCGGCGGGTGAAAAGTGTTCGAGGATTCGTTCGGCCAGTATCGGAACGCGTAGTGAGCGCGCCAACTGGACCTGCGGTGAATCGTTTTGAGAGAACCATTCCGCCACGAATAACGGCGCGGCCAAAGCAAAAAAGCAGGCGCCAAAGATCAAGACAAACAGTTTGTTTCGATTAGAACTTACTTGTGCGGTCGCCATCGAAGCAGGGACTGTCACCGACCACTCACGCTGTTGCGTTTCCGACAACTGGCGTAGGATAATGCTCTGGCCTGCGAGGCCATCTTGTCTCTTTTCCGCTTCTTCGAGGGCGTGCTCTGCTTCGTCGAGCTGAGTGGCGCTAATGCCCGAGAGTTGTTCCCCGATCTTTTCCGCTTGCTGTTCCAGTATTGTTTTTTGCCGCTTGAGGCTCGCGATCTGCTCAGTCATGGGAATCATGGCCAGTTGCAGCTGATTGCGTTGTTCTTCCAGTTTCTTCTGTTTTTCGCCTAGCGCAATGTATTTGGCATCGTACTCATTCTTGGCCTGTCCTAGGATTTCCGCCAAGTTCTTGCGGCCGTCCTCGGTAAGGCTGTTAGGAGCGCTTTGCGGTAACGACACCAGTTTTTTCATCCAGTCTTCGAATTTTTTGGGCGAGTCTGGCGATTGAACCAACTTGGAAATAGAAGCATTTAAGCTGTCGAGTTGACGAGCATCGTTGGAGTTTGCCGCGTATTTTGCACGGATTTTTTGAAGAGACTCGTCCAAATCATGAAGCAAGTCCTTTTTTATTTCATTTTGTAAGGCCGTTTCCAGCGTTACTACTTCGTTGATCGAAGCGTCTAGTTGTTCAATTTGCTTTTTAGTGCCGATCAGGTCGGTGTTTTTGTCGATCAGCTTGGCCGTGACCGCGTCTGCATTTACCAGTGCATTTCGATATTTATTGTTTGAACTCCCTCCCTTTTCGAGCTGTTGGCGTTTCTGCGCTTGGAGGCCTGCCAATTGGCTGCGAGCCTCGTCCACGCGCCCCTTTGCTTGGAGGAGTGCCAAATCCAGATGCCGAAGATGTTGTGACAGGATCGCCTTTCGTTGAATGGCCATCTCTTCAATGAAGATATTCGTCAGCTCATTCAACATGGAGATTCCAGCGTCGACATCGTTCCAATTAAAAGTCACATTGATAAGCGACGAGCTCCGGCCAGAGTTCGTTGTGATTTGGTTTGCCAGTTGAGCCGGGGGAATATCCAAGCCTCGCTTGGCGCACAGTTGGCTTAGAATCTTCACGGAGGTCAGCATTTCCGCCCCGGTGGCGGCGCTCAGCGGGTCGAACGTTCCGTTCGTCCCCATATTGGGCAGCCCCGTGTAAATCACCGCGGCTTTGACAATGACTTTGTCTTTCGCAAGCTGCCACGCCACGAGCCCGGCAAGCAGGCCGCTTACGAGCCCGATTAGCACCAGCGGCAGCCAACGTTTTTTTAAGGTCGATAGCAGCACCGCCGCGCCGTCCGGCCCCGCGGAGTCTGGTGAGCTTGGATCCGAATCGTAGTAGGGGGCGGCGGCGGTCGGGCCGCGTCGTGAAATAATGAGATCTTGTGCAGCCAAAGAACGGTCCTCGATGCTCGTTAATCAATCGCCTGGGAAAGCTGGCGGGGCCTATTTCGGGTAACCTGGCAAAAGGGAGACGTTCCGGTCTATCGAGGTCCAGGTTCAAAGAAGTCTTTTCTTTGCGGGATCGAAAGCAAAAACACCCCTGTTCAGGATAACTGGAAGGCGGCTTGCCATCAACAAATGGGGGGCCTGATACCCAAT
>CAZGMU010000003.1:38970-43084 GCA_964526975.1 uncultured Planctomycetaceae bacterium | reverse complement strand
GTGCCTCAACCACAAATCTTCGCAATTGTTGGCATGGCTGGCTTTTTCGCGGGCGCTGCCCACGCTCCCATTTCGACGATCATCATGACCGGCGAACTAACCGGCGACTACGGCCTGCTCTTGCCCACTATGTGGGTTTCCACCCTGTGCTTCGTGCTGTGCCATCGCTGGACTCTCTACCGCGAGCAGCTTCCCTCTCGGCTTGATTCACCCGCGCACCGTGGCGATTTCCTGGCCGATGTGTTGGAAGGGATCAACGTGGCCGATGTGCCTTGGGAACAACGCGAGCCGGTGCATCAAGGCGCTCGGCTACGCGACATCGTGAAGCTCCTCGCCGCTTCTCGCCAGAATTACTTTCCGGTCGTCGACAAGGCAGGCCGGTTCGTGGGTATTTTCACTTCGGACGACGTCCGCTCGCATTTATTCAACGATGCCCTTTGGGAGTTGGCCAACGCACGCGACGTCATGACCACGCGAATCGTTTCGGTGACTCCTCAAGACGATCTCAACACGGCGCTTCGCCGCTTTACGGAGCTGAATCTCGACGAGCTTCCGGTCGTCGATGCCGACAACGAATCGCGCCTCCTGGGAATGCTTCGTCGCCGAGACGTCATCGCATGCTACAACCAAAAGCTCAACGAATTTCATGAGCAAGCAGCCGCAAACAGCTAGGGCATTTTTCGACTTAGGGATGATCCAAAAACAACTTCGGCGGATAGGATTCACCACGGAGACACAGAGAATTCGAGTTGGGAATGGGGAGTGGGGAATGAGGAGTCTTCATTCTCCACTCCCCATTCCACACTCCCAATTTGCTTTCTCCGTGTCTCCGTGGTGAATCCTATCCTTTTGAGTCGTTCCTAAGCGGAATATTTACCCGCATCGAACACGAACGTACAAACTGGAATAGTTTGAGTTCTCAAAGGCAGGCAGGAGGGGAATGTATGGACCACGCACGTCGAAGTTTTGACAAGGTAGCAGCCATATTCCCTATGCCGTTCGCAAGCGAGGCACCAAGGCCGCACAATTCTCGAGTTCCGATTGCGGCGTGCCGGGCTGGCCGCTTAGGTGGTTTCACGCTCGTTGAATTATTGGTCGTGATCGCGATCATCGGAACGCTGGTTGCACTTCTCTTGCCAGCAGTCCAGAGTTCCCGCGAGACTGCGCGGGGAAATACATGCCGCAACAGTATGAAGCAACTCCAACTCGCGCTGACGAGCATGGATTCGACGCTCAAGCGGCTGCCCGGCTCACAGGAAGAGCTTTCCAATCCGAACGGCAAGAAAACGGCGACGCCGGCCGGGATGATGTTTACCGCTGACTATGCGCGCCGAGCAAGTTGGGTAGTGAGGCTATTTCCTTACATGGAAGAGAATACGCTGTGGGATACATGGTCGAATACCTTCGGTGTCAATCCGCCGGCGCCGGCAATTGCAAGTTTGAAGTGCCCCAGTGATGCTCGGGAAAATCCGGACATGCCAAGCCTCTCTTATGTTGGCAATGCCGGCTGGGCATTCAGCGATGTTGGTACCTATGGGCGTAAACCGCCTGCTCCGTTGGACAGCTTGGAACATGCCGCTAACGGCGTCTTTTTCGACATGAACCGGAACACGAATATCGGGCCGCCAGACGGACGCGAACAAGCGCCAAGGATTCAAATGTCACTGGCTCAGGTCGTCGACGGCACCACGAAGACGTTGATGCTCTCGGAAAACCTTCATACGCTCTACTGGTGCTTTCAGCCATTATCAACCGATAACGGTTATGTGCAGAACGATGCGGCTTTAGTGCCAGATACCAAGCACATGTTTGGGTTCGTATGGAAGAATCATCCAGGACCGAACGACCGAATCAATGGCGACAACAATTATGACAAAGAGAAACCACCAGAAGAGGCGAACCCGCCGAATCCGCAGGGCACTTTTTCCAGCGCCTCGCTGTACGAAACCTACGGCTATCCCTCAAGCAATCATCCGGGCGGCGTGAACGTCGCATTTTGCGGCGGCACGGTTCGCTTCATGGGCGATTCCATCGATCCTGTGGTCTACGCTCAACTTATGACCTCCAACGCCCGCAAGTCGAAATTCGTTCGCGCGTCGGACGGTACCGCCGATCGCAAGCTGCCGCAGCCGGCGGATAGTGATATTCCGTAAAGGCTAATCCCCTTCGCAAGTCGCTACTCTCCCAACATTCGCTTTCGCCGGAGCAAGGATGATAATGCTGAGCGAAATGGTGGATGCTCGGTTCACAGGTGACGCTCGGACGACGGTATTTACGTTACGTACTGTCGATGTGTCGTTCCGGGGAGATTTGCGGGCTGGAATTCCAATCTCCTCGCGAGCGAGGTATGCTATTGGTATGCCTACCTTCATCTCCGCTCATTTCGACGGTCAGCATTTCGTACCGGACGAACCGGTCGTCGGCCTTGCGCCGGGAGACCGCGTGGAGGTGGTGCCTGCGGCCGCGACGCCATCCACTCATGCGCAGCCTGAAGCGAGAAAGTCCGCTCTTAGGTGGCTGGCCGAGAATCCAATGGATGACGACGCTTTGCCCGCCGATCTCAGCTATCAGCATGACCATTATCTCTACGGCACTCCCAAGAAGCCCGAATAATCTTTGAGCTTGTTCATCGACACATCCTATTGGATTGCGTTGGCCGTTACGCGCGATGCGTATCATGCAGTCGCGTTGGCCTGGGAGAATAAAACGGCGTCGCAGCCAGTTCCGCTCTTTACGACGGAAGCAGTGCTTTGGGAGACCCTCAATTCGCTTTCCTCTCAATCTTTGAGGAGTCTGGGCGCGGAACTCTATCGTCGTGTTCACGACGACCCCGCCATCACTGTTGTTGGCTTCGAGCCTGAGTTGTGTGATCAGGCGGTTCAGTTGTATGCCAACCACGCCGACAAGGATTGGGGTGTGATCGATTGTTTGTCTTTTGTAACAATGCGGCTGCACGGCATCGTACGAGCGTTAACGGCCGACCACCACTTCGAGCAGGCGGGATTTACAGCATTGTTGCGCTGCAAACCGTCGGATGATGTTTTGGGATAGCCCAGAACTTTCAGACTGCGGAGAGAATTATTCCCCCAGCGTCCGCTTTCGCCGCAACAGATGATGGTAATGCTGCGCAAACCGATGCGCTTCGTCGCGCACATATTGCAGCAACCGCAGTGCGTACGACCGGCGGCTTAGCCTTAGCGGCTTGTCGCGGTCCATCACGTAAACCAGCTCCTCTTTCTTAGCGAGCGACAGCACGAGCGGCGGCTTGATGTCGAGGGCGCGGAATGCTTCGAGACTCTTGCGCAACTGCCCGATGCCGCCGTCGATCAAGAGCACATCCGGAAACACATCGCCGTCATCTCGCAGCTTGCGAAACCGTCGGGCAACGACTTCGCGAATGCTCGCGTAGTCGTCGATCCCTTCGACGTCGCGAATGCGAAACCGTCGGTAGCCCGGCTTGAACGGCAATCCGTCTAAGAACTGCACGAGGCTGGCGACTGTCTCGTTGCCGCCCAGGTGGGCGATGTCGACCCCTTCGATGTTGCGCGGCCGTTCGTCTAGCTTGAAAATCTTCTGCAAGCCGGCGAGGCCCTTTTTCGGATCGGTGTAAAACACCTCGGGCTGCTCGTGCGTGTCGATCTCGCCGCGCTCGCTGAGCTTTTCGAGCGCATCGATCTCATCGCGCAGCCGAGCCGCTTGCTCGAATCGCAGCGCTTTGGATGCCTCGGCCATCTCGGCTCGCAACTCGTCGAGCAGCTTTTTGCGGCCACCCTCCAAGAATGTTCGCAGCCGCTTGATGTCGCGGCGGTACTCTTCCTTGCCGATCCGCAAGTTGCACGGCGCGGTGCATTGATTGATCGATGCCAACAAGCACGGCCGAAACCACCGCCAGCGGTCATCGTCCGCCTCGATATCGAGCGAACAGGTGCGAAACTTGAATACCTTCTGCAGTGCCTGTACTGCGCCG
The DNA here is from genome assembly GCA_964526975.1 of uncultured Planctomycetaceae bacterium. GTDB lineage: Bacteria > Planctomycetota > Planctomycetia > Pirellulales > Lacipirellulaceae > JABDGM01. The sequence continues at coordinate 39,117 of CAZGMU010000003.1, read as the reverse complement.
CGCAAGCTACCCGCATTCGCGAACGGCCCATATAGTTTCGCGCCGCTGATCTGTGGCTCGCGCGTGACTTCGACGCGTGGAAAGTCCTCGTGCGTCGTGATTTGCAGATAGGGAAAACTCTTGTCGTCGCGCAGATCGCGATTGAAC
>CAZGMU010000003.1:29729-38960 GCA_964526975.1 uncultured Planctomycetaceae bacterium | reverse complement strand
GTCCTTCACCAGCCGCGCTTCCATGAGGAGCGCATCGACATCGCTCTCGGCCTCGACGAAGTCGATGTCGTAGGCCTCGCGCACCAGGCTGGCGGTCCGCTGATCCGCAGCCGCAGCCGCCAGAAAATAGCTGCCAGCCCGGGCCCGCAGGTTCTTCGCTTTGCCGATGTAGATGACCCGCCCGGCCTTGTCCTGAAACAAATAAATCCCCGGCCCCGTGGGAAACTTGCTGCGGACCTTCTCCCAAGCGCGGGTGAAGAACTCCGCTTGCGTCTTGGGCAGCTCAACAGGTTGTTCGGGCGACTCGTCGGACATCGCCTAATTATAGGCGGTAGCCGGATTCGCCAGAATTCGGAATTGTGCAATCCGGGGAAATCAGAGTTTCACGGCTAGCTGGAGCGAGAAGATCGGCTCACGCAAAGGCGCGAAGTTAGCAAAAAACGTAGGTCAGGCTGTGCCTGACAACAAATCAAATCCAACAAATTGTCAGGCACAGCCTGACCTACGAAGCTGGTGTTGCGGTTAGTTACTTCAGTAACGCCGTAAATCCTGCCTGCTCGAAATGGTGGTCGCCTGTGAGAGCTTCTATGATCCCGCGTTCCTTCATCACCACGAAGGAAACGCAATCGGTGAGCGACCAATCTTTGTCAGGCCGGGTTCTATAGAGTTCCCATCCTGTATCGAATCGCTCACGGGAGGCCGGCACCACCTCAACAGAGCTTGAATTACGCAAATCCTCGATGAATTCAACGCATCGAGCCCGATTCTTAGGATCGGAGAGTGCGTCTGCGACTTCGGTCAAAATCCAATCGCTTGTGACCAAGTGCCTTTCAAGTCTTCCGCTGCGGCGAGAGCACACTCGTGTGCCGCATCGGACGGGTTGAACAATGCCAGCAGATAAAGCTATCCGCAAACGTTTGCGTCACTGTCGTGGTTTCCCGTGCGCATAGTGATCGTGGTTGGCTGCCAGATCGGTGGGTAAGTCGCGCCCTTTGCCTGCATGACGTAAAAGCAGGGATTTAAGAGTTTCGTGCCCAGCGTTAGGTGCCGATGTCGTTGTGGAAACTTCAATGCGCAATTCCGCCCCCTCCGGCAGCGCGATGGGCTCGTCCAGCATTATTTGGCCGTTTTTAACATGCCCACGGTAAGTCATCGATCGCGCCTATCTCACCAAGAAAAACTCGACAGTACATCCATTGTAGTCGCCTGCGACACTGTGCGTCAAAAAGTAGGTCGCCCTACAAAGCCGGGATACACTGCTCGTGTTGACATCGGCGTTCTGGTCATTCGATTGCATCTGTGGGTAAGAGCGCAACGGAACACTGTGTAAAACAGGAACCAACAAATGGCCAGAAAAAGCGATTTGTCCCTGTCCTCATACCCCTGCGAACTTCCTCAAATCAGCTTCCACGCGATCGAGCCGCGTTTCAAGCTCGGCCTTCGCCGATTCCAGGTTCGACAGTTGTTCGGCCGGCGTGTAGGTAAATAGGTAGAACTTGATCTTCGGCTCGGTGCCGCTGGGGCGGCAGGCTACGTAGTTCCCTTCAGTTGCCAGATCGAAAAACACCAGGTCGCCCTTTGGGCCAGCCAGTGGCGCAGACTTGCCCAAAGTAGGTGCCGCGAGCCGAGCGGCACTTTCTTCGGGTCCGCCTCGGCTCGGCGGACCTACAGGCGTTACGGTTTGGTTCTCATAGTCACGCACTTGCGTGACGCGCATGCCGCCCAGTTCCGCTGGCGGGCCAGCGCGGAACTCGGCCATCACCTCTTTCATCCGCGTCATGCCCTCGCTTCCCGGCATCTGCACCGACACGGTCCGCTCGGCATGCGCGCCATATTGCCAGAAGAGCGAGTCCAGCTTCTCATGAACCGTTTGCCCGGCCGCCTTGAGCTTGGCCGCCAGTTCGCACATGAGGAGCGACGCCACCGCGCCGTCTTTGTCGCGAGCGTAGCTGCCAGCCATGTAGCCGTGCGACTCCTCGGTGCCATACACAAACAAATCGGCTCCAAACTGATCGATTGCCTGCGCGATCCACTTGAAACCGACCAACAGGTCGCTCTTCGTTTCTACGCCGTAGCTGTCGCCGACGCGGCGAACCATTTGCGTGGTGACCAGCGTCGTCACGATGAAATTTTGGGGCGACAGTTTGCCAGCCGCCTTGCGGTTCTCCAGCACGAAGTCGGCCAACAGTGCGCAGATCTGGTTGCCGGTGAGCGTGCGCCATTCGGCCCCCGGCTTGAATGTGAGCGGCGCCGCCACGCCGATTCGATCGCAGTCTGGATCGGTCGCCAGCACGATGTCGGCGCCAACCTCGCGGCCACGTGCAATGATCGAGTCGAACACTGACGGGTTCTCCGGGTTCGCCACGTGGCCCGGCACATTCGGAAAGTCGCCGTCCGGCTTCGAGTGAGGTCCGAACAATTCCACGTCGGTAAACCCATCCGCCTCGAGTACGGGAATCACGCAAGTTGCGCCTACGCCATGCAGCGGCGAATAGATCACCTTCAGTTTTCGCGGCCCGGGCGACGCCTGCGTCAACACCGCTTGTTGAAATTTGGCATCCATCTCTTTCTGACACGGAACGATCTTCCCCGCCGCCAGCATCTTGTCGAAGTTGGCCCGGTGAATCTCCTGCGTGTTCATCACTCGCTCGATGATCCGCTTGTCGTGCGGTGGCAGAATCTGCCCGCCCGTCGACCAGTAGACCTTCACCGCGTTATCGCTGGGCGGATTGTGGCTGGCCGTCACCATGATGCCGCACGAACACTTCTTCTCGCGCACCGTGAACGACAGTTCGGGCGTTGCCCGATAGTCTTCGAGGTAGTACACCGTGAACCCGGCCGCCGTCATGATCTCGGCGCACAGCCTGGCAAAGTGGTCGGATCGATGCCGCGTATCGTGGCCAATCGCACACGATAGCTCCGCGCCCGGGCCAAGCGTCTCTTTCACATAGTCGGCCAACCCTTGCGCGCTCTCGCCGATCGTGCGGTCGTTGATGGCGTTCGATCCGATCGGATACATCTTGCCGCGTCGGCCACCAGTGCCGAACGGGATCACGGTCCAAAACACATCGTCGAGCGTCTGCCATTTGCCCTCGGCCACGTGCGCGGCCACTTCGTCGGCATACATGGCATAGCGCGGCTCGGTCAGCCACGCTTGCATGTTTTCGCCCGCCGACGCGGTCAATTTACCGTCGGCCACAGCCTGTGTTATTTGGGCAAGCGTCTGTTGCTGTTGTTCTGGTGTCATATTTTTACGGAGGCTGGCATTGGTATTGAACAACTGCCCGCGAGCCGGGGCGTCCTCGCCCCCGCCCAATCGTTCATTATCAATGAGTCGTACGGCTGAACGATCGTGCTGGAGGAACGCGGCCGGCTGCCAACATAAGGCAGCCATCGGCCGCCAGTTTAACCCTCTCACGCCACGAACGGAAGAATAACAAGGCGAAGCACGACGACTACGCGGTTATGCTTGCTACGCAATCCATCAAGACCGATAATGTTTCCATCCCTTTCTATCGAGCGTAGCACCATATAGCCGACCCATTTTGGGTCGGAAAACGACGTTGTCATTTCCCCTGAATCTCATTGCGAAGCATCCCACCCGAGACGGGCGGGTTATATGGGTGTTGCGCGTCGTTGTCGTTATGGTTTGCTGCCATGCAATGGTGCTGTGGGCAGGGGAGTCGGCTAAGAAGAAAAAGAACCAAGGCGTGCGCCCGCCGAAGTGGTCGGCCGACGACTCGAACGTGTTCTTTCCAGACGCCCGCGCGAAGCTCGTCGGCACGCGCCCAAACTACCAAAAGGCCCAAGAAATTGCGGCAGCAAGCCAAACGACCGATGGCGTGGCCGAGGCGTCTTCCGTTAAATCCGCTGGCGGCTGGTCCAAATTGATCGATGCCGAAACGATCGAGACCGAAATCAAGCGCATCGGTCCCGAGGTGGCCGCGCAGACCAAAACGCCGAGCGGCTTCAAGGGGGGCGCTTACAAGGAGTGCCGCCGCGAGTTCAGCGTACTTGCCATGTTGTTTGCCGTGAGCGCCGAATACGACGGCGAAGTCCGCTGGCAAGACGCGGCTCCCGCCTTGCGCGACCTGTTCTCTCGCGCCGGCCACAATTGCAAAGCGGGCAGTGATCAAACTTTCCAGGAAGCCGTGCAGCGCAGGCAAGACCTTGCCGATCTCATTGCAGGCAATCGTCCCAGAAGCAAACAGGCCGAGCCCAAAGCGGATTGGTCGCAAGTGGCCGATCGGCCGCCGCTCATGCAGCGGCTGAACATCGCCCACGAAGATCGGCTGAAAAAATGGCTGGCGAACAAGAATGAGTTCACTGCCCATGAGGACGATATCCGCCACGAAGCGCAGCTCGTGGCCGCAATTGCCGACGTGATTGGTCGCGAAGGATTTGAATATTGGGACGATGAGACGTATGCGAACAGCGCAAAGGAGCTGCGGCAAGCCGCGATGGAGGTCTCCGCCGCCGTCCAAAGTGGCAACTATGAACAAGCCCGGCAGGCCAATAGTCGCATGACCAAGGCTTGCGCCGATTGTCATGAGGGCTTTCGGGGGTAGAGGAATATGTAATGGTAGGAACTCGGCCTGGCGGCCGACGCTAAAAAACTGCAATCCACAATCCACGATCCGAAATCAAAAAGAATGTCTGACCAACTTCGCCAACGCTTGTTTGCCGAGCTCGACTCGATTCGCTTGATCGATCCTCATTCGCACATCGAGCCCAAAACCGCCGCGTCGAAAACTTTGGCTGATATCCTTGGCTACCACTATTACACCGAGCTGTGCCACTCGGCCGGCATGCCACGGGACCAGATCGAAGAGCCGGGGCTCGACCCCAAGGAAAAAGTCCGCCGACTCGTCGAGCGGATCGAGCCGCTGCGGAACACGATCCAATACAGTTGGCTGCTGGAACTCTCTCGCACATTCTTCGACTTCCCCGCCGACGAACACCTGACACCCTCCAACTGGGAATCGCTCTACAATGCGGCCGCCAAGAAAATGGCCGAGCCCACCTGGGAGCAACAGGTGCTCGATCGCACGAAGCTCGATGCCGTATTTCTCACCAACAACTTCGACGATCCGCTCGACGGCTTCGACACCAAGCGTTACATCCCCTGCTTGCGAACAGACGATTTGGTATTCCATTTGGGCAAGCCCGAAGTGCGCGAACGGCTCCAAACGGCGACGAACATCGACGTCCATAATTCGCAGACCTTAGGCAACGCCATTCGCAAGTTGTTTGAGCACTTCGTCGCGAAGGGCGCACGGGCCTGCGCTATTTCGCTGCCGCCGTCGTTTCAGCCGGCGCCTTGCTCGGCGAACGAGGCGGATAAAGCCATCGCCTCGTTGTTAGCGGGAACCAACGATCCCGTCGCGGCCAACTTCGTCTTTTGGACACTTGCCCAATACTGCCACGAATTCAACTTGCCGTTCGACCTGATGATCGGCGTCAACCGCGCCGTCTACCAATCGGGCGTTTACCAGGGGCAAGATCTCTACGACAGCCGCGTCTCGCTCATTCAGTACAAGGAACTGTTCAACGCGTTCCCGCACGTCGTGTTCCCGATCTCGGTGCTGGCCAGTGTGACGAATCAGGAGCTTGTGAGCTACGCCTGGATCTTCCCGAATGTCGTCACGAACGGCCATTGGTGGTATTCCAATACGCCGGCGTACATCGAGCACGATGCGGTCGCGCGGCTGGAAGCGGTGCCGCAAACCAAGCAGATCGGCTACTACAGCGACGCCTACAAACTCGAGTTCTGCCTGCCGAAGTTCGCGATGTACAAGCGGATCCTCGCCAAGCTGCTGGCCGAGCGGTTCGTCGTCGAACGAGGCTGGAGCGAAACCGCCGCCATCGACCTGGGCCGCCGCGTCCTCCGCGGCAACGTGGAGCAGATCTTCAATATGAAGTAACCACGAATATCATTAACGCCAGTAATGTCCGGCGTTGTTAATCTTAAAAAGATCTCACGCGAAGGCGCAAAGGATCTGAATTTAATTACCACGAAGTACACCAAGAACACGAAGAAAGAAGAGTAAGCAGGTCTTTTTGCTGCCACTTCCCAAACTCTTCGTGCCCTTCGTGTTCTTCGTGGTTCTATTCATTCTTGCTGACTTCGCGCCTTTGCGTGAGACATCCGCAACGATCCCAGCCGAAAATGGTTAGTTGCGAAGAAGCGGCAGGAGATAATTGGGCGGACCAATTACATCCGTTCAACCACCTCGATCCCCAACAGGTTAAGGCCCAGGCGGATGGTGCGCGCCGTCAGGTCGCAGAGAATCAAGCGACTAGTGCGCAGCTCCTCGCTCTCCGCCCGAAGCACGGGGCAGTTCTCGAAGAAGTCGCTGTAGCGGCTGGCCAGATCGAAAAGATAGGCCGTGAGATGGTTAGGCCGATAATCGACCGCGACGCGCTCCAAGGTTTCAGAGAATTGAAGAAGCGCGACGGCTAGCGCCCGCTCTTGGGGAGCGTCGAGGAAGATTTCGGATTTCGGATTTCGGATTTCAGATTCGTCCAGGCCGCTTTTGGTAAAGATGCTTTTGACTCGGGCGTAGCTGTACTGCATGTAGGCGGCGGTGTTGCCGGTCATGGCGAGCATCTTGTCGTAGCTGAAGACGTAGTCGCTCGTGCGGTTGTGGGCGAGGTCGGCGTATTTGATCGCGCCAATGCCGATGCGCTCGGCCACCTGCCGGCGATCTGTTTCCGAAAGGAGTGGTTGAGGACGCGCGTCATCGTTTTGAGAGACGATCGTATAGGCTCGGTCGACGGCTTCATCCAATAGACCGGAGAGGACGACCGATTTGCCGCTGCGCGTTTTGAACGGCCGGCCGTCGTCGCCCAGAACCGTGCCGAAGCCCACGTGCTGCAGCTCGACATCGGGATAACCCCAGAGCCGGGCCACGGCGAACAGGTGCTCGAAATGCAACGCTTGCCGATGGTCGACGACGTAGAGAATCGCATCGGGCCGCCACTGGTTCATGCGATACTGAATCGTGGCCAGGTCGGTCGTCGAGTAAAGGAACGCGCCGTCCTGCTTCTGCACGATCATCGGCACGTCGCTCCCTTCTAGGAAGACGCAGATCGCGCCGTTGCTTTCACGGGCGAGTCCTTTGGCGGTGAGATCTTCGACCACGCCGCGCAAACGGTCGTGGTAAAAGCTTTCGCCGAGCGTATGGTCGAACGACACGCCAAGGCGGCGATACATCACGTCGATTTCGGCAAGACAGGCCGGAAGAATCTTGCCCCAAAGCTCCACATTAGTCGGATCGCCGCTGTGCAACCGGGCGGTTTCGAGCAGGACTTGCTTACCGATATCGGAGTGGGCGGCGGCGAGAGGGCCTAGCTCGGGATCGCTTTCGACGGCGGCGACCTTGGATTGAAGATTGACCAGTCCGTCGCGCAGGTCTTTCAGTTGCTCTTCGGCTTGGCGCTGCCGTTTGGCTTCTTTTTTCGGGTCTGTGCCGTCGCCCTTGGCCGCGACGTGTTTCTCGGCCTCGGCGATTTTTGCTTCCAGCGCGGGGATTTTTTCGCGACAGGCTTCCTGGTACTCGACCAGCGAATTGACCAGCTTGTAGAGCCGGGTCAACTCTCCGACGCCCTGCTGGGCAATCGTGGCCCGGTCGCCGAAATGCTTCACGCCGTAGATGATCATCCCAAACTGGGTGCCCCAGTCGCCGAGATGGTTATCGCTGATCGTGTGGTGACCCAGAAACTGGAGGATGCGATGGAGCGCGTCGCCGATGACGGTCGAGCGGATGTGGCCGACATGCATCGGCTTGGCGACGTTCGGCGAGGAAAAATCGATGACGATGGTTCGCGGGCTTGCGGCGGTGTCGACGCCGAGTCGTTCGAGGTCGGCGCGAAGGCGGGCAAGCTGCGCGATGAGCCAATCGGTTTTGAGCGTTACGTTGATGAAGCCCGGACCGGCAATTTGCGGCGGTTCGCAGCAGTCGGCCAGATCGAGGTGGTCAACAAGTTGTTGAGCGACTTCGCGCGGCGGCTTTCCCAATCGCTTGCCGAGCGGCATGGCGCAGTTTGCCTGGTAGTCGCCGAATTTGGCGTCCTGACTGGGCAGAACGAGGGCCAGCAGCCCCGGCAAATCGTCCGAATCAATTCCGAGGCTCATTAAAGCACGGCCAAAACGCTCACGGATCAAAGCAAGAACATTCATCAACAATACACTGATTCAAACGAACAATTGCGAGCGGGATTCAAAACACATTTTCGGCTGCTATCAAGACTCCCCCGCTCCCCCTCTCCCCTTCTCCCTCTCCTGTTCCCGCCAGGGTAACGGCACTCGCTCGGCGTGTCCCCACAGGTCTTCCAGGGCATAGTAGGATCGCGTTTCCTCGTCGAACAAGTGGATCACGACGGTGCCGTAGTCGAGCAGGATCCAGCGGCTTTCGTGGTAGCCTTCGATGCCCATCCGGGCATCGTCCAGTTCTTTTTCCAGGACGCGGTCGATCTCTTCGCTAATGGCGTGCAACTGGCGTCGGCTATTGCCGGTGGCTAGCACGAAGTAATCAAATTCGGTCGTCATGCCGCGGACGTCGAGAACGACGACATCGCCGCCACGGTTATCTTCGGCGGTGCGGGCGGCAGCCAAGGCCAGTTGCTTGCTGCGCGCCTGGCGGGCTTCGATAGTGGGCGTTGCTTCGGTGATGGTGACCTCAACCTCTCTTGAGCGGATGGCTTTGCCCAGAAATTTACGTCAAGCCACAAGATCGACCTGTTACCAGAGAATCGTTATCCAAATCGCTTGCGGCTTAGCGCGATTTCCTGGGCAAAGCCTGAACGGATGGTGCAAAATGCCACCTGATTTTAACCCCCTAGGAGCGAAAGGGGGAGAGTCGGCCAGGGGGAGAATTAGCGGTCGGGCGCAATTTACGCACAAAGCTTCGCATTCATCGCCCCCAGTCCGCAAACTTTCCCCTGCTCCTCATTTTGACGACGGAATCTTTTGCATCTTTGCTACGACTGGTCTGGCGAGAATCGCACGCCCGGGTATATAACAAGGCAGTCGTCGCGTCGGCGACAACTTCTTTGGCGGATCGTACTACCCGCCCGGCCATTCGCTCCGTTTCACACGGGAGACAAGCGATGGATTGCGACCAAGTCTTCATGATTTTGACCCGCGGCCCGTTTCCTACAGGAGAAACGTGGGACGAGCAGGTCGAGGTCCATCTTGAGTCATGCACGGAGTGCTGGCGGTTGGCCGAG
>CAZGMU010000003.1:27835-29719 GCA_964526975.1 uncultured Planctomycetaceae bacterium | reverse complement strand
TGCGACCGGCACTGGAGGTTTTCCAGGAGGCGATTCCACCGGCCGAAAGTCGCGAGTTGCCCGGCTATTGGGGAGACGCCCGACCGGCCGGTTTGGTTCTCGGCGATATTGCCCAAGCGGCTACTCGCACGGCGACCGTCGCGACAGGGGTGCGACAAATTCAGCAGCCGTTCCGCAATTACCCCCGCGAGCCCCTGGCCAGCGAGTTTTCGACCGATATTCTGCGGGCAATCGCGTTTGCCGCGATGGTGGCGGCGACGGTTTTGACGCTAATGTCGCTTTTTTGATTTGATAGGTAACGCCGGCAGCGGAGGGAAAGCAAAATTTGCCTCCCAGCGTTCTGTGAGCTAGGGTTGCGTAGCAAGTTCCGCGACTAGCTGCCACGCTTTTGTCGCCTGGGACCTGCCGCCTTTTCCCAAACCTTGGCGAGCCTCCTTTCTCACGCCATTTTTTTAAGACGTGCTTCTGTCGTCGGTGCTAAACGTGCACTCTCTTCTCATCATCGCCACTGATTAAACATGACTTTTCTCACCGAAGATATTGCCAGCTCGAAATCGACTCGCAGTACGCTGACCATTCAGGTCGAAGCATTGCTTTCGCGGCTCTATCCTCCACTGGAACGTGAGCGCCGCCAGGATGACCGAATCGCCATTCCAGTGCTTTTTCGACTGACGCCCCTGGGCGCAGACCGATTGCCGCTGGATCGGGAATCTACGATTGTCGTCGGGAAAAACATTTCACGACGTGGCGTGAGCTTTTATCATGAGCACCCCATCACCCATCGTCGGGTGATCATCGAGTTGGCGGATCCGAACGTGGGCAGTTTCGCGGCCGAGGTCGATATCACCTGGTGCCGATTTACCAAGCCCGGCTGGTATGAAAGTGGCGGACGATTGATTCGCGCCCTGGCGCCCTCGGAACCATTTACCAATGCTGGGTCTGTATCCACCGTGGGAATACCAGCTTCATTGCCAATCGAAACGCTCTCCCAGTTCGATCTCAATACATAAGTTCCTGTCCGTAGAGGCTATGCGCTGGGAGGGGGCGCGTTGGACAAATCAGCCGCGGAGCGTTAGCTCCCGGTTTTCCCCAGATAAGTCGTGGGCAAACACCCAGCGGCTAACCCGAAATTCAAGCCGTGGCCAAGGCACTAGTCGGGGCAGCGTTGCTCGTGAACGAAGCGGGGGGATGAACAAGGGGAATAATCTGGCCGGCCAGCCGCGAACTCGCTTGCGCCGTTTAAGCGCCCCCGCGGCGCCTCTGGGTTCGGGCAAGTTCCATTTCGAGGAGGCAAGGCCATGAGTGGATCGAAATCCCTGTTTGTTTGCAGTTTGACAGCCTTATTCGCGAGTCTCGGCCTTTTGACCGAAGTTCGATCCGCCGAAGGAGTTGAATCGACGAAATCGGTCGCCAAGGCCGAACAAGCCTCGGCAGAAAAACCGGTAGTTGCCGATAATACGGTTTCGATCCACGAAGAAGCCGCGAACTCCAAGTTTTGCCAGTGCATCGGGCGAGATCGATCACCCTCGACGAAAAAGATCGAGCAGGTCCTCGCCGCGCCGCTTCGTCAGACCGGTCTGGATTACACGGACCAACCGCTGCAAGACGTCACTGCCCAACTCAGTGACGACTATGGCATTCCGATTCAAATCGACAGAGTCGCACTCGAAGAAGCTGGAATCGGCAGCGACAGCCCTGTTACGGTATCTATTCACAATATCTCGCTGCACTCGGCGCTGAAACTCATGCTGCACGCGTTGGACTTGACCTGGGTGGTGCAGAATGAGGTTTTGATGATCACGACAAACGAAGCAGCAGAAAAAAACTTCGATACGTGTGTTTACAACGTGCAAGGACTGGTCGACGACTCCGATCCTAAATCCG
>CAZGMU010000003.1:15368-27825 GCA_964526975.1 uncultured Planctomycetaceae bacterium | reverse complement strand
GCACTAGTCGACGCGATCTACGGGTGCGTACGGACCGATACCTGGGCTGTGAATGGCGGTGGGCAGGCTGAAGTTCGGCCGCTTCCCTCGGGGTTGCTCGTGGTTTCCCAGACTCCGGCCGTGCAGGAGGAAGTCGGCGCGTTACTGAGTAAAATCCGCAAGATGCGCGAGCAAGCGCCGCTTGAGAAGGTTCGATCGCGCTGATCAGCTGCGCCGCCGACAATCCAGAGCTAACACCCCCCAGATCACCACCCCTCAAAAATCGCTATCCTCATCGCTTGCGGCTTAGCGCGAATTTTTTGCCAAAACTAGCCCTGCACGGTGCTAACACTGCCGCTAAAAGCAGTTTCCTGGGGAGAGCGGCAAACAGGCTTCTGCACCCCGCTCCGCCCGTTGTTGCCCCTGCCCTGCGGTTCCTGTTAGATTAGTTTCCCCTCTATCGCAAGCGGCTGGGAACCTATGAACGACGAAACCCTACAGAACGACATTAGTACCGAGAACCCCACGACGGCCGAGCCCTCGACCGATCGCCCCGCACAAAGGATTCTCATCGGCTCGCAGCGCGACCGAGAGTCCGTTGCCGAAATGAAGGCCAAGCCGGTTACGCCGGCGGCCCCGCTCGCAAATCCTCCTGAGGTTGATCCGGAAGATGAAGCGGCGCCTGCGCGGCCCGCCAAGAAGCAGCCGGCCAAGTATTATCCGCCACCGAATATCCGGGATCGCCTTTCGCCAGAGCTGGAGGCCGAATACGAAGCAGCTTTGAGCGAGTTGTCGTTGGACACGCTGATGAATCAGGCCGCGGCGGGCGAGCTTTCGGCCGAGATCGCCCCGGAATCGCGCGTCACCGGCCAGGTGGCTCGCGTGCATCGCGACGATGTATTCATCGATCTGGGCGGACGAAACCAGGGCGTCGTGTCGCTCCGGCAGTTCGAGACACCGCCCAAGGAAGGCGAGCAGTTGGAACTGATCGTCATTCGCTTCAACGCTGAAGAAGGCTACTACGAGCTTTCACGCACGACGGCCGCCGTGGCCGTCGGTAATTGGGACGAAGTGTCGGAAGGCCAAATCATCGAGGTGACGGTCACCGGGGCCAATAAGGGTGGCCTGGAATGCCAGGTTGCGGGAATTCGCGGCTTCATTCCGATGGGCCAGGTTTCGATCTACCGCGTTGAAAACCCGGAGGAGCTTGTCGGCCAGCGGCTGGCGTGCGTGGTCACCGAAGTAAGTCGCGAGCGGCAGAATCTCGTTCTCAGCCATCGCGCCGTGATGGAGCGCGAGCGAAACGAGCAGCGTGACAAGCTGATGGGCGAGCTAGCCGTGGGCCAGCTTCGCGACGGCGTTGTTCGCAGCCTGAAGGACTTCGGCGCGTTTGTCGACCTGGGGGGCGTTGACGGGCTTATTCACATCAGCCAGCTTAGCTGGGATCGCGTGAATCATCCCAGCGAGGTACTCGAAGTCGGCCAGAAGGTAAAAGTCCGGATCGACAAGTTCGACAAGGAAACCGGCAAGCTGAGCCTCTCTTATCGCGAGGCGGGGGCCAATCCGTGGCAGAATGCCGCATCGAAATACATTGTCGGCGGTCGTGTGACAGGCAAGGTCTCGCGGCTGATGGATTTTGGCGCCTTCGTAAAGCTCGAGCCAGGTGTCGAAGGATTGATTCACATCAGCGAGCTGGGCCATGGCCGCGTGTTTCGTGCTCGCGATGTAGTGAGCGAAGGGCAGGAAGTCGAAGTGAAGATTCTCTCGGTCGACGAAGAGAACCAACGAATCAGCCTGTCGCTCAAGGCGCTGATGGCAGCGCCGGTGAAGCCTGGGCAAGAGAAGGCGGCCGACGAGGATCTGCCGCTTCCGGCCGATGCGCCGAAGGCACCCAAGAAGCGGCATCAGGAATTAAAAGGTGGCACCGGGGGCCAATCTGGCGGCGAAAAGTTCGGGCTGAAGTGGTAGTAGTTGGTGACATTTGAATTTGTAAGCATAGCCGGACCGCCACGCGGTCCGGAGCGTAGCAAACACACAGTTTCAAAAGTCATCGACCAGTAGCTCGCGCACGAAAAAAGCCCTGGAAAGAAAGTTCTCCAGGGCTTCTGTGATTCTAATCGACTAATCGACGCGAACTAGCGGCGCCGCAGCGCCATCGGCACCACGAGTGCGCTAAGGATCAGCAGAGCCGCTGCCGGCTCGGGTACCTGGGTTGCGGTGATGTCGATGCTTGCATTGGTAACGAATGAGTTGAGATAACCGTCGACCCCCGTCGAAAGACCGCCACCGCTGTTGATATTGGTGAGCGATGTCGAGAAACCAAGCGAATTAAAATTTAGTTGCGAAATCACTGTCGGATTACCGCCCATGACGGTCCCATTCGTGATGCTGAAGTGGCCACCGTTCGCGCTGCCAACCAATAGGCTGTCGCCCAAGTTGACATCCAGGAGAAGCGCGTTGGCGCTATCGTACAGCTTGTAATTTCCCCCGCTAAAATTTTGGAGATAGGTGCCAAAGCCCAAATTCGTCGGCAAACCAACCGCCGTTACGCCTGTAAGTGTGTACGAACCTGTCGTGGGATTTGGAACCAAAGACGAGAGGAAGTCGGTGAACAAGATCGCGGTTTCCTGATCGCCCGTGCCACTGCCGCTGTCACTTAGGGTGGATAGGACTCCGCCGCTGCCGCCGGAAAAGGTCATATCTGGCCCCGTGTCGCCAAGGTCAAGTCGAATAATCGTCGCCGCGTGGCTCGTGTGAAAAGAGAGTAGGAGCGCAACGGTGGCACATGTGAAGGTTTTCAATGCGGTTTTCATCATTAGCACCTGCTATTTTTCGTTCAACAATACTGCCATCCTGCCCTGGCAATATAAAGCAATGTAAAAGTGTGAATCAAGTTGGCCTGCGATGATTGCTAGCACGAGACGTTTGGAGGCACTTCCCCCCAATCGTCGGATGCCACAACTTCCGAGCTTACGGTCTACGGAAGCAAATTGCAACAAACTTTTCAAAAAAATTGTAATACTTTTTAGGGGTGGTCGCACCGCGACCAGCAAAGCCGTTGGCGGCTTTTGGGTCGGCCGTTTATACTTCCGCCATCCCCGGCGCGCGAACCAAACTTCGGGCGACGATCTCCGAATTGTCGAGTCGGACGTAACTCCCTACCACCAAAAGTCTTTAGTCGCCCATGCTCGCTGTAATCCTGCCCGATGGCAGTCGCAAAGAGTTTGACCGTCCCGTGTCCGCTTACGATGTGGCAGCCGAAATTGGCCCCGGCCTGGCCAAGGCCGCGATCCTGGCCGAGGTGGATGGCCGACAGGTGGATTTGCGGAGTCCGTTGCCCCCGATAGGCGAAGTTCGCCTCCGGCTGCTGACCAAGAAGGACCCGGAGTCGCTAGCTGTTATGCGCCACAGCGCGGCCCACGTGATGGCCCAGGCCGTGATGCGCTTGTTCGATGGAGTCCAGCTAGCATTTGGTCCCACGACTGCTTCCGGCTTCTACTACGACTTTAAGCTCGACCATACGCTCTCCGAGGAAGACTTCCCCCGCATCGAAGCCGAGATGCAGAAGATCATCAAGGCCGATGAGAAGTTCGAGCGGCTCGAGATGCCACGCGAGGGAGCGCTCAAGCTGTGCCAGGAACTGAAGCAGGACTTCAAGGTCGAGCATATCGAGACTGGCTTGGCCGAGGAGAAGGGACTTAGCTTCTATCGCCAAGGCGAGTTCGTCGATCTTTGTCGTGGCAAACATATTCCCAGCACCGGCCACATCGGCAGCGGATTCAAGCTGCTCTCCGTGGCGGGCGCTTACTGGAAGGGCGACTCGGATCGCGAACAGTTGCAACGGCTCTACGCCACCGCGTTTTTCGATAAGAAGGAACTCGATGCCCACCTGGAGCAGCTGGCCGAGGCCAAGCGGCGCGACCATCGCGTGCTGGGCAAGCAGCTTGAACTGTTCACGATCAGTCAGACCGTTGGCTCCGGTTTGATTCTCTGGCTGCCCAAGGGGGCGATCATTCGGCAGACGCTGGAAGATTATCTTAAAGGCGAACTGCGCAAACGGGGGTATGAGGCGGTTTATACGCCGAATGTTGGCCGCGTCGAATTGTATGAAATTTCGGGGCATTTCCCGTATTACAGCGACAGCCAGTTCCCGCCCATCGAGTTCAAAGACGGCGAGCGGTACCTGCTCAAGCCGATGAACTGCCCGCACCATATCATGATTTACCAGTCGAAGCCGCGCAGTTATCGCGACTTACCGGTACGGCTGGCCGAGTTCGGCACCGTGTACCGCTTCGAGCAGTCAGGCGAGCTGAACGGCATGACCCGCGTGCGCGGGTTCACGCAGGACGATGCCCATATCTTCTGCACCGACGAGCAAGTCGCCGGCGAGTTTCGCAATGCGATCGAAATGACCCAGACGGTGCTTTCCGCTTTGGGCATGAACGATTACCGTGTGCGGCTCGGGTTCCGCGATCCGAAGAGTGATAAGTACGTCGGTTCGAGCGAGCTCTGGGATCGGGCCGAGGCGGCGATCAAGTCGGTTTGCGAATCGATGAACTTGCCTCATATGTCGATCGAGCCGGGCGAAGCGGCGTTCTACGGGCCGAAGGCCGATTTCGTGGTGACCGATTGCATTGGCCGCGAATGGCAACTGGGCACCGTGCAACTCGACTACAATCTGCCCAGCAAGGAGCGGTTTGGCCTGGAGTACATCGGGGCGGACAACCAGCCTCACCAACCGGCGATGATCCACCGCGCTCCGCTAGGGTCGTTGGAACGATTTGTCGGGGTGCTGATCGAGCACTTTGCGGGTGCGTTTCCATTGTGGCTGGCGCCGGAGCAGGTGCGGGTCGTTACCGTGAGCGAGAAATCCGAGGCTTACGGCCGCGAGGTCGAGGCGAAGCTGAACGCCGCCGGGCTGCGGGCGACCGGGGATTATCGGGGGATCAAGCTGAATGCGAAGATTCGCGAAGCCCAGGTGCAGCTCATTCCCTATATGTTTGTCGTCGGCGAGAAAGACCGCGATGCGGGGACCGTGGCGATTCGCGATCGGTTGGAAGGCGACCTGAAGGAGCCGTTCAAGATCGACGCCGCGATTGCCAAGTTGCGGGCGGAAATCGACGCTAAAACGGTTCGGCAGGTGGCGGCCCGGCAACCAGTGGTGGTTGCGGACACCGCCAGTCAAAATGAATACTAACCTCGGGCCGTAGCTGAATTCGCCAGAATTCGGATGGCACTGCCGAATTCTGGCGAATTCGGCTACGATTCAGTTGACGTACGGTATTTTCAAAGCCAAGATTTTTAAGATAGTCCGTTGTCAGTTGTTCGTAGTCCGTTGCAAGAATGGAACCATTCCGGCTGCAACGGACAACTGACCACGGACCATGAACAAACCCCTTAGGAGTTCGTCCCATCGCCCTCGATCGTAAATCTCAAAGGATCAATGAACAGATCCGCTACTCGCCCATTCGCGTCATCGGTCATGAAGGCGAACAGCTTGGAGTTCTCGAAACCGTAGACGCTCTGCAACGTGCCCGCGAGCTTGGCTTCGACCTGGTCGAAGTCGCGCCTCAGGAGAAGCCGCCTGTTTGCCGGATCATGGACTTCGGCAAATTCAAGTATCAGCAAAAGAAGCGGCAGCACAAAGGCCATACGCACCACAGCAAGAACAAAGAGCTGCGCGTGCGCCCAAAAATCGGCGACCACGACCTGATGACGAAGGTCAACCGCGCGAAGGAGTTCCTGGCGGAGAAAGACAAAGTGATCTTCTCGGTCATCTTCCGCGGCCGCGAGAATGCCCACACGGATGAAGGCTTCAAGCTCGTTCAGCGTCTGTCGAAGGAGCTGGAAGAAGTGGCGAAGCTGGAACAGCAACCGCAGATGCAGGGGCGGCGGATTGTGGTGATCTTCGCGCCGAAGTAGCGTTTGCGAGTCGCTTGGTTGGCGGTCGATTGCCCCGGTATATAATGAAACGGAGGTGCCGATGAAACTTCAAGTGACAATCATTGCTTCTGATGAAGGTTACGCGGTTTGCGTTCCGAGTCTGCCCGGATGTTGGTCGCAAGGCGCAACGCGCGAAGAGGCGATCGAGAACATCGGCGTTGCTGTGCGCGAATATCTGGAACCGAATGATGAGCCGCCAAACGGATCAGCTGCAGCTACGCACTCTGGGCCTAGTGATACTCCGGCACTTTCTGAAGCGGCCGAAGTCGAAGAGATTGAAGTGACCTAGTTATGCCGAAACTTCCCGGCATTAACCACCAGGACGCGGTGCGGGCTCTACAAAAAGTGGGCTTCCGCATCGTCCGGCAAGGCAAGCACATTGTGATGGCAAACGACGATCGTCGGCTGACCATTCCCAGGCACAATCCTGTCAACGCGATCACGATGGGCGGAATTGTGCGTGACGCTGGCCTGACGATCGAAGAATTCCGTAAGTTGCTTTGAACGCAACTGTTCGGTGGCTACGAGAACGACATGGTTCGCGATTTCTGGAATAGATCGCGAATCATTCGCTGGAACCGACCCGAGACGGGTCGGCTATATAGCCCGGCCGTTTCGGCCGGGTTTTGCATGGCATGTTTTTGTTGCCTGCGAGCAAAACTTCATGGTGCACGGCGCTTTTTGAGTTTTGCATTGCGGGTTTTTCTGCGTGCAATCGCGATGCTGTCCCAAGTCGATCAACGCGATGGACTTACGATGCCGCGGATCTCTGCATTGCGGAAAGGGGTCCCAGTGACGCGTGCAAAAAGGCTTGGTATTGCACGTGGCGAACGAACCAATGCACTGCATTTATCGTGTTTGCTGGCTCGACACACGGGCAAAACTCGACGAATTTACGTCAATTGTTTTCCGTTCTTGGCGGACTGTGACGCATTGCGATATGCCTGGCTTCCCTGCCCTCCGCGCGCAACATCAGCGGGCGAGTGGTTCGGTATCGCTGTTTCAGGATGTCAAAGAACGTACTCGGTCTGGTCGCGACCGAGGCGCGCAAGTGGGGCTGCCGCGTGCGCGATGTGCGCACGACGTCCCATTGCGCGGGAGGTGACCATAGCATAAGTGGTGGCCCTATTTCAACAAAAATCTTTGGGCCACATGCGAGAAGGTGTTTTTAGAGTAGATTGCTTTTTTGTGTTTATTGGGTGCGTGTTAGTGGGAGATTCGGCCTTGCGGCCGACGCTAAATCATTGGTGTCTTACGAATGATTGCATGGCATGCGATTCGGTAATTTGCTCTTGGTGGCGTTGCCTAAAAAGCCGCGCTAAGCCACAAGCAGTTGGCTGACGCGGGTGGCACCGACAATTGACCGATTATCGCGTTTCGGGTGGCAACGTTGATTGCGGCCAACAGTCGGTGCTACCCGCTAATCGTCCACCGGAAGGTTGGGCTGCCGAACCCGGCGCTGCGGTTCGCTGAGAGATTCTAGAAAAGTCTTGAGTGCGAGAAGATCCTGGCTGTTCATTTGCAGCGGCTGCAGCAGGTGCGACTTAATGGGGAACAGGGGGTCGTCTTGTTGTTGTGGTTTTCTCTTCAGCGCTGGCATGCCGGCGTTGTACATGTTGAGTACGCCAATCAGTGGAAACAAGCCGTTGTGCATATAGGGCCGGGTGTTGGCGATGTTCCGCAGCGAGGGCGTATGGAAACTGCCGACGTCCTCGGCTTTTTTCGTCACTTGGTATCGGCCGAGGTCTTCCAGTTCGCGTCCGTAATAGCTTAGCCCGATATCGTGAAATTTTCCGTCGGTAAAATTCGGTCCGTGGTGGCAGTTCATGCAGCGTGCCTCGGTGCGAAATAGATGGAGGCCGATGACGGCCTCGTTGCTCAAGGCCTCGCGTTGGCCTCGTAGGAAGGCATCGAACGCACTGTGGCCGCCGACAATTGTCTGCTCGAAGGCGGCAAGCGAGGCCGCTACGCGGTCGATGGAAATGGCTTCGTCGCCAAACGATTTGTTGAATCGCTGGCGATATTCGCTGCTCTTGCTCAATCGCTCGACCAGAACGTCGTCTTTTGCGTCCATTTCGTTGGGATTTTCCAGTACCTGGCGGGCCTGATCATCGAGGCTGCCAGCCCGGCCGTCCCAAAAGAAGTGGGTGGCGAGCCCGATGTTCATGAGCGACGGTGTATTTCGCCGCAACGGCTTACGATGGTTGCCGATACCGGTCGTGCGGCCATCTGCCCAATGCAATTCGGGATCGTGGCAGGATGCGCACGACATCTGGCCGCTGCCGGAAATCCGCGGATCGAAAAACAGCAGTTTCCCGAGCTCGATTTTTTCCGCCTCTGGCGAACCTTTCTCCGGCTCCTTGACTGCGGGCAGGAGCCCGATCTCTTTCCACTCCACGCTGCGTTCGACGAATGGCACCGGCCAGCGCTCGCTTGGTCCCGAGTAGGCTTCGCGCAAGCGATCGGCCCAATCTTTCCTTTGCTCGGCCGTCATTTCCGGTCGTGTGATCGTACGCCGCACGGTGCCCGGTGTCAGCGGGGCATTTTTGCGAAGCGGTTGTTCATCGGTCGAACCGTCGGCGTTTGCCTCGGCTTCGGCGGGTGATGTCGCGGTAGCCTGCGACTTCGCGGCACTTCCGTCCGCCGTGGGCGTCTTCTTTTCCGTGAGAGGCGCAGCAGGCTCTGCAGCTCTCGCCGCCAGGGCGGTGGCAAGGGAAATACACACCACGATGTGAAGAACTATGCGCACGAGGTCGAGGCCACCACGTTTGATCAACCTTCGCACCGGCCAGAGCTTTGGTGGGAGCGAGCACGGCGGAACGATAGTGTATAGCTTGCCAAGCCGATGAGGATCAACGAAGCCGTGCCGGGCTCGGGAATAGCTACCGCGTCGATCGAGTTCCCTGAAGCAGCCGGCGCCCCGAAGTTTGCTCGCCAGTCGGCATAGTCGATCGCGTCGTAACGAATGCCGGCTCCTTTACGATAAACGACATAGTCGGCGGCATCCACCGTTCCATTTCCATCGAAATCGCCTGGTCCGCCGGGCATATAGCCGAACGCCGATAATACGTCGGTCAGAAATTGGCCGGTGTAACCGCGGCTTGTCACCTGGTGCCTGGCGATGGGTTGTTGCAAAACATTGAGCCAGGTATCGACTAGGGCCAGAAGGTCGATCTCGTCCACCGTATTCGCATCACTAGCAGTAGCGGGATAGAGCGGATCGGCGCTAGCAAAATCGCCATCGGTCCATTTCTTGCCGGTGAGGCCGTAATTGCTGCCAACCGTATCCAGGTCGTCAAAATCGAGTGCGCCATGCAGATCGGTGTCGCCAGTCGGAAAGCCCGCGAATTGTTGAAGCACTTTTACGTCTTTCCAGTCGATTACATCGTTGCCGTTCAGGTCGAACTTGAGATCGGCCGCAGTGGTGTTCACTACGCCGCGGACGGTCAACTTCGCTTTGAACAAATCCATATCGGATGAAGTAAGCGTGTTGTCGCGGTCGAAGTCGCCGGGGAGAAAGGCGTTTGCGCCGAGAATGCCGCGCGTGGTTGTGTCGGCGAACAAGATCTGCGTAACGTCGAAAGGCTGGTTGGGCCCGTCCCCGTCGCCGTCGAACGAAATCGTGCGTGGTTGCATGCGAAGCGTTTGAGCGTGCGTGGACCCCACCTCGGCTCGCTCGGTCGCTCCCACGACTTTCGAAAGCCGATTCTGGGGGTCCAGGCGATAGACGCCGCGGCGCCCGGCCGTGGTTGTCCCGAAATAGATGTTTCCGTCCTCGTCGGAGGACATCGCCGGGATGGTGATGTCGGAAGTCACTTCCAGGAAATCTCTCATCGCCTCCGCGGAGACACGAACGGTGCGCTGACCGGTCGTCGTGCCGTCGTGGGTCAGGAAGTCGATGCCTCCCGTATTATCGACGACTGTCGAGGAAACCGGATCGAACGCCCCCGCGCCCCCTTCGAAGTAGATCGTGTCGGTGTTCGTAAGCGGATCGGTGACGACGGCTGGTTCGGTGTTCGTATCGGAAAACGTCGAGAGACGCGTCAGGTCGCCACTTGCGACCTGGTATTTCCACAGACCGCCCACTGCCGTGGTCGGGTTGGATGAATCGAGGAAATAGATCGATTGGCCATCACCCGACCAAGCGAACTGTCGGCCCGTGTTGCTGGTCGCATTCGTTGAATCCGCACCAGAGATGGTGTTCATTTCCGAGAGGGTAACGTCGGTCGTGAATGCGGTTAGGGCTTCTTCATTCGTGGTGACCGGTTCGAGATTGTATCGGTAGACCCGCTTGGTGGCCGCCGGGTTTGTCAGACTCGAATTGCCCAGAGTGCGGGTTAAGCTGGCGTCGATCATGATCGCCAGGCTGTAGGCGGGGATGGATCCGATAGCCTGTGGGTTTAGAAGCACGCCGCTTTGGGTGGGACCGGTGGTGGAAATATCGGTGTTGCCGTCCACAAAGTAATAGCGCATCTGTGCTTCAGACACGAGTGGTGTTGAAGTTTGGACGCCACTTACGTTGCTGACAAGTCGTACCGCTGCATTGGTTCCGGTACCAGTAAAGCCGAACGAAGTGACGTACATCGAATCGTTCGATGGGTTGTACCCGAAGGCGCCGATTGATTTGCCCCCGGTCGCGTTGGCGCCACTTACGACTTGAACGATCGTATCAACTTGCGCAAGTGTGCTTTGGGCCAAAGAAAAAGCGAGAATCGCGGTGATTACGTAGCATCGTTGCCAATTCATGTGCATTCGTCTCATTGTTGATTGTTCTTAGAGAAAGTAATCCCTTATCGTTGATTATCAAATTTCCTTGTACTCCACATGCCCATCCAACCAGAGAGCGTTGTAACCTTTGCCTCTCATGCCGTGAGGATAGGTGCGATCCTTTTCCTTGATGTTGTAGCTCGAGAACGGGCCGCGAAATCCGCTCAGGCCGGGATACAAACTGAAGTTGTCCCATACCCAGAGAACCGACTCCTTGTTTTCGATGTTACGCTTCCGCAGCACAGACGCGATGCTGAAGGCGTAAGTGTTGTTGTACGGAAGCATCCATTCGACCTGACTTGGGCAAACCCAAATGCCGCGCAAGTCGTTCCATCCGACTGCCTCGAAAACGGCCTCGAGCCCATACCGCTCGGGATAAGCGCCGGGATCGTTGGGTGTTTTCATCCCGGGCTCCATGCGATAGGAAAAATTGCCCGTGATCTCGGCGTGTGGATACCGCTTGAAGTTGTCGTGGTACATCTGCGTGGTGATCCCCAGTTGGCGCAGATTGTTCGTGCATTGGACGCAACGCGCGGATTCTCGCGCCGCCTGAATCGCTGGCAGCAGCAATGCGACCAACGCTCCGATAATCGCGATGACCACCAGCAGCTCCACGAGCGAAAACCCACGCAGCCGCGTAGCGCAACACGCGTGCGTGTTGATGTTGTTCTTTTTCTTTTTGGAAAGCGCAAGCTGAAAAACCATGGCCCCATCCGAACTGCCGCCTCCAGAGACGGAATATCACGAAGTTGCTATTGATATTGAGTATCAAGAGCATCTTTGTGAGTAGCAGTGTAAGAATCCAATCACGCACGTCAAGTGGGTAAATGGCACTGCTGGTTGCTGAAACAGCTCGTAAGCTGCTACGAATCAAGCTGGATAAGCGAGAAAATAAGCAGAAATTCCAGGCGATTTTCTATTTTGTTTGTGGCACATTCCCAGATTTTTTCGCCACCTGCGTGGTTACGCCTTGCAGTTCGGCCTGGACGACTTCGCGGAGGCCGTTGTCCCAGCTTTCGACGAAGGTGGCTTGGATGGTTGCGGCGGCGGGTTCGGTGGGGTGTTCTTTGCGGCGTTGGGCGATGCGTGCGGCGGTTCCCTGGAGGCTGTCTGGCAGCAGGGTGATGATCTTTTCCTGTTCTTCCTCGGGGAGTTTGCCGAGCTGCTCGGTTGCGGCGCGGCAGATGAGGGCGATGCCGTCGTCGCCTTCGGTGAGCAGGCCGACGTCTTTGGCGAATGCTTCTTGCGAGAGCATCGACATGCCCCAATTGCCGATCGCGATGACTTGCTGGGCGTCGGCCGACTCGAGTTGGTTCATGCCTTGAGCGAGTGCGAGGGCGCCGAGTGGGCCGATGGGGCCGGTTGACATGCGGCGGAATTCGTTCGCGGCCAAGGCCGCGGCTTGGTCTTTCTCGTTACCGTGGAGCTGCTCGCGGAGTTTCCAGAAGCAGGCTTCGCGGGAGATCGTCCAGGGCCAGCTTCCGCGCGGGAACATGAGGTCGGCCATCGCCGGCACTTGAACCAGGCTGTTGTCGATCGTGGCGGCGACTTCATCATCTTTCGTGCTGAATGCCTGGGGGATGTTGAATTGGCGGCAGCGGTCGATCTTTGCCGTGTTGAGTTCGGTCGGATCGACGCCGGTCAATCCGACCCAGCGCTCGTAGAGTAGCGCGAGCGTTTGGCTTGCTCGTAGCTGTCGAGCCAAACGGCAGTACATGGTGAGCTCCGGCGAAGCGGCGACGACCGGCTGCTTTTCGATTTGCGCGAG
>CAZGMU010000003.1:0-15358 GCA_964526975.1 uncultured Planctomycetaceae bacterium | reverse complement strand
GCGTAAAATCCCAGGAGGAGCCGATTGGGTGTCGCTCATCGTAGCAGTTGGGATATGCCTGGCTTTTTGTGCGTAGTGCTCCTGCGGTCTTATCGAAGGCGCCCTGTTCGAGTCGGCCGATGAGAAAGTCTCGCTTGATCCAGTTGCCGGCGGTGCAGCGCAGCTCCTTCAGGCGTCCGGTTGCCGCGTCGAGTCGCAGAGTGACGAGGCCGTCGGAATAGGTCAGCTCGCCGCCGCGGACCGCGATCTTTGGTCGCTTGCCTTCTTTGCGATGGGCCAGGTGGAGCATGGCGACGGGCTCGATCTGAATCTGCCAGGGCCCTTGGGGAGCGTCGTCGCGGCCGACTTGCTTGACGCCGCCGACCATGGCCGCCATCAGATACTCGCCGTTTTCACCACGAGTTTGCTTGACGTTCAAACCGACCGTCATCGATGCCGGCAGGGGCGAAATGTACTTCTGCCGGGCTTTCCAATCGTAGATTTCGAGCGCGCCGGGCAACACCAAGAGAGCGTGGTCGATATTCCAAGCACCTTTTGCGGCCGACAGCACTTCGACCGAGGCCCGGCCGTCTGAGCCGACGACCGCGCGCACGGTTTTGATTCCGCCGGTCGCGTCCTCAAGTCGAGAAACTTCCACGACAAGGTCCTGGCTTCTCGTCGGGTTTGCGAGCAGGAGGCCGGCCTTCCGCAGCACTTCGTCGACTTCGGAGAGTGGCTTGCCGAGGGGCGGCACTTCGTTGTATTCATCGAGTTCGATCTTGAGCAGGGGGCCAACCGACGAAACCATGCTGTTCGGGTTCGGTTTCTCTGGGGGAACGACGGCCGACACTTTGTAGGTCCAGAAGCGGCAGCAATCCTTGAGTTGGTTGTGGACGCGCTGGAGCAGCGCGGCATTGAGCGGATCGCCTTTTGCGACGTGCAAAAATTGCAGCAGTTCTTCCCGTGAGTTTCGCTTGAGGCCGACGATTTCGATTCCGCTGATGCGATCAGCCTCGGGCGAGCTCTCGACCTCGATGCGCAGATTCACGTTGCCTGCGTTGTCGCTGGGGCTGAGCCCGACGGTGAACTTGCTCCGGGCAAATCCTTGCTCTGCCAGCGAACGTCTCACTGCGGTTTCCAATTCGGCTACCGATAGTTCGTCGTAATGGACCGGATCGCCCGGCTTCCAGGCGATGGTGTCTTTGTTGAGTTTGGCGAAGTCGTCGCCGTCGCGTTCGATCCGCCACGGATGGGGTTGCGGCAGAGTTGTCAGGCAGCGCACGATGGCGGCGCGATCTACTTGCTGAGGAGCGGCGACGTCGACTTGCCCTTTGCGATACTGGCGCCCCTCTTCGATCTGTACGCGAATCGCGCTGGCTTGCTCGTCGCAAGTTGCCCGGACCTTTGTCTCGGGACAGCCGCAGTGGCGATAGCCGGCCAGGAGTCGCTCTTCGAGCACGCAGAGCAAGTGCTGGAGATCGCCGGAGGGCCGTGCGGCCGCCTGGTAGCGCAGGTCGCATTCGAGGTTTCCGCGGAGTTGAGCCGTGGTGAAAAGTTGCGGGCCTTCGAAGTGCAGCGTTTGCGTGTTGCCGAGATTGCCGACCGAGCGGCTGAGGGCGGTGGCCGGGGTGACGGGGGTTGGTGCAGTCGGCACCTCATCTGCCCGCGCGTGGTTTAAAGTCGCGGCGAGTGCCAAAAGTGAATCGAGAACGACGGTTATGTGATTTCGTGGCCGGAGGCAAGCCATTTCTAACTCCCTGAAATGTAGTCATCTCGTCATTGCGAGATGAATCGCCTCTCGCGGTGCGAGAGAGATACTATGTTTTGCGTTTTTCCCTGCAAAAAAGCCGCGAAATCTTAGCGAAATTGTCCCTGCGCCACCAAGGCCGGTAGTGTCGTGAAAGACGCTGTGTGTGGTGAAGATTGAGGGGCGAGCCGTGCGGGGGCAATGTGGACTGATTCGACCGACCCAGGATGGGTCGGCTATATAGCCCGGCCGTTCCGGCCGGAAGAGGCGGACACATCCACGTTTCATGACCACCCTTTTCACCTCGTTCTAAAGTTGCTACACTGCTGGATTCCACCAAAATGCGAAAGAACGACTCGGTTCGGAAATACGGCCATGCCCAAGCAAAAGACACATAAAGGCACGAAGAAGCGGTTTCGCCTCTCGGCCAATGGAAAGATCAAGCACCGCTCTGCCGGCACGAGCCACTTGGCTGCCCGGAAGACGCAGAAGCGGATTCGGAAGCTGCGCGGCACCGAGGTGCTAGCGCCGGCAATGGCCAAGCAGATTAAGAAGGCGCTGGCTGGGAATAGCTATTGATCGCATTTAGCCCCCGGTCAGTGACCGGGGGCTAAATAAGAAGCTGGAAGACACAATACGACAAGCCCGCCGGGCACCAAATAACACCCAACGCATTTGCGGCGGGGGCCTGGGCGCGCAAATAAGTAATGAGGGGTTCCTTCGATGAGAACCACGGTGGGCGTCGCGCGGAAGCGCAGAAATAATCGCCTGTTCAAGAAAGCAAAAGGTTACACCGGCGGCCGCCGCCGGCTTCTTCGCTCGGTCAAGGAAACGCTGGTTCGAGCCGAAGCGTTTGCGTTCCGCGATCGCCGGGCACGCAAGCGCGAGTTCCGCAAGTTGTGGATTTTGCGTATCAACGCGGCTTGCCGCGAACGGGGCTTGCGCTATAGCGAGTTTATCAACGGTATCACGAAGGCCGGCATTCAGCTGGATCGCAAGATGCTTTCGGAGCTGGCGATCAATGATGCGGCGGCGTTTGACGCGATTGTCGCCCAAGCCAAAGCGGCGATTGCGTAGCGTATCTGCTGTGTATCGAGACGATTGCTTGGTTTCGGCTAGCGGCGCTGTCGCTTTGCGGGCGCGCCACGTGGTAAATTAGCACGACGCTGAAAAGCGAGCATCGCTCGCTGGGCACCGGGCCGCGTGGCGGTCCGGCTATTATCACTATTGTGCGTGCAAACGCTCCGTCTCTGACGCCATGCCCGACGAAATTCTTCTTAATGAAGCTGCGTACGCCGTTTGGCAGGTGGTGAAGGAGCGCGGGCCGATTGAGTTGGGCGAGGTCGTCAAGCAGACGGGCGTCGACCAGGCGCAGGTTTCGGCGGCGGCGACGGAGGCGGCACAGCACGGTTATTTTAAGATTGATGAGCGCGAGCGCGAGGAAATCGTCTTTGCAGAAAATGCTCGCCAACTTGTTGCTACTGGATTGCCAGAGCAATTGGCCACCAAGGCGCTTGCGCAGTCGGGCGGCAAGATGCCGATGTCCAAGTTTGCAGAGTGGGCCAAGTCTGCCGACGTCGCAGTTAATGAAGCATTGAAATGGGGAACTGCCCGAGGTTGGATCTCAAAAGAAAAAGATGCGGGCGGACCCTATGTCGAAATAAGTACCAAGGGACAAGCGGCGCTCGTCGGAGAACTCGACGATCTTGATTTCGAAGCGTTGAGATTGGCGGGCTCATCTCGTTCCGTAAATCTCGATGATATCGCAGCAGCGCACGACCGCTCAACTTCGACAACCGTTGGTGAGCGGCTTCGTAGATTACTTAGTAATCGTCCGGAGTTTGCGAAGATCAAGACTCGCACTGAGCGCCAAATTTCGATAACCACAGCTGGCAACGATGCTTTCTCTCGTACTCGCAAAGTCATCGAGCGCAACACGCTCACGCCCAAGGATCTTGAATCCGGCGCGTGGCGCGAGATCAAGTTGCGGCCGTATGATGTGAAGCTCGCGGCCAAGGATGTCTATCCGGCCAAGATCCATCCATTGCGGAAGATCATCGAGCAGACGCGGCGGGCGTTTCTGGAGATGGGGTTCAGCGAAGTCGTATCGCCGATGGTCGAGTCGGCGTTCTGGAACTTCGATGCGCTGTTTCAGCCACAGGACCACCCGGCTCGCGAGATGCAGGATACGTTCTATATGCGTCATCCGGCGACGACGCCCTTGCCGGGGGAAAGCGGGGAGCGGGGAGCGGGGAGCGGGGAGAAGAATTCTTCAGGCTCCCAGTTCCCTGCCCCCAGCTCCCTGCTCGACAACGTTCGCCGGACGCATGAAGACGGTTGGGAAACGGGCAGCGAGGGCTGGGGCTATAAGTGGAGCCCGGATGTTTCGCGGCAGGTGGTGCTGCGGACGCATACGACGGCGGCGACGATTCGAGCGCTGGCGGCGAACCCAAATCCGCCGGGCAAGTTTTTCTGCGTCGGTTGGACGTATCGGAACGAGACGATCAGCTTTAAGCACCTGCCGGTGTTTCATCAGGTCGATGGGATCATCATCGATGAGGATGCAAACCTCGCGTCGCTGATGGGCACGCTGCAGGAGTTCTACTCGAAGATGGGCTTTGGCCGGGTGAAGTTCAAACCGGCGTTTTATCCGTACACCGAGCCGAGCGTCGACGTGGTGGTGTATATGGAATCACGCGGCAAGTGGATCGAGATGGGCGGCGCCGGCATTTTCCGGCCGGAAGTCACCCTGCCGCTCGGCTGCAAGTTCCCGGTGCTGGCTTGGGGGCTCGGGATCGAGCGGTTGGCGATGATTCGATTTGGCGTGTCGGATATTCGCGAGTTGTACGGCACCAATCTGGGCGAGTTGGAAAAGGTGCCGTTATGTCGATGAGCAAAAAAGGGTGGAGGATGGAGGATACGGGGGACAGGGACAAGGCATTCGTGTTCTTCCCCTCATCCCTGCATCCTGCATCCTGCATCCTGTCGCCGGAGGCGACCCCATGCCCATAGTCAACATCGATCTTGCTTGGCTGAACCGGTTGTTGGGGAAACCTTACGACACCGAAGTTTTGCGCGAATCGCTTGAGCAGATCGGCTGCGACGTGGAAGACGTCGTCGATATCGAGCGGAGTCGTTGTCCGCAGTGTGGCTCGTTGGTGGAGCATCCGCTCGGGCAGGAAGAAGTAAAGGTTTGCACGATCTGTAGCTACGAATCGGAAACGCCATTCAAACGAGCCGGCAGCCAGAAAGTGATGCGGCTCGATTTGCTGGCGGATCGGCCGGATTTGTTCGATGTGGGTGGGTTAGCGCGGGCGCTACGTGGGACGCTGGGTATCGAGACGGGTTTGCCGAAGTACACGACGAAGCCGTCGGGGCTGACGGTGCGTGTCGACAAATCGTTGTCGGATGAGGGAAGTTATCGTCCGTTCATCGCTTGCGCGGTGATGACGCTGCCGCCGGTCGACGAGACGAGCCTCGTGGCGATCATGAAGTTGCAGGAGAACCTCCATTGGGGCGTTGGTCGCGATCGGAAGTTGTCGTCGATTGGCGTGTACGATATGGCGGCGATCAGCGGCGATATTACGTATCGCACGATCGATCCGGATAAGGAGCCGTTCGTTCCGCTCGGCATGCCGGGAAAAAAAATGTCTGGCCGGCAGATTCTGGAGTCGCATCCGAAGGGAGTCGCGTACGCCGAGCTTTTGGCCGATCACAAGCGCTACCCAGTGCTGATCGATGCGAAGAACCAGGTGTTGTCGATGCCGCCGATCATCAACAGTGAGGAGACAAAGGTTCGGCAAGGCACGACGCGCGTGTTTATCGACGTGACGGGGATCAGCCACGCGGCCGTGATCAAGTCGCTCGATACGTTGGTATGTTCTCTGGCCGAGATTGGCGGGGCGATCGAAACGGTCGAGATTGTCGATGTCGATGGAAAGAAACGCGTGACGCCCGACCTGACGCCGCGGTCGAAGGAAATCGAGGTTGCCGAAGCAAAGCGTTGGCTGGGTTTGCCGCTGGACGATCACTCGCTTGCCGCGGCCCTGCGCAAGATGCGGTTTGATGTAGCGCCGGGTGGCTGGGATCGAGGCTCGGCCGAGCCCCCAGCGGCGTCCGGGAAAGCTGGGGGCACGCTGGCGCTCGACCCCAGGCACCCGGTGGCTGGTTCGCTTACGGTATCGTATCCGCCTTACCGCACCGACATTCGCCACATGGTCGACCTGTTCGAAGACGTGGCGATTGGTTACGGCTAT
This sequence comes from uncultured Planctomycetaceae bacterium, assembly GCA_964526975.1. Classification (GTDB taxonomy): domain Bacteria; phylum Planctomycetota; class Planctomycetia; order Pirellulales; family Lacipirellulaceae; genus JABDGM01. Next base: position 9,376 of record CAZGMU010000003.1, on the reverse strand, counting down.
GCGAACATCGAGCCGCGGTTGGTACGATCGATGACGGTCGGCACGCCGCGGCCCGAGGAAACGTTGAGCGAACGTGTGCGGCAGGTGCTCATTGGATTGGGGTATAGCGAGATCATGAGCTTGCCGCTGACGACCGAAGAGCAGCAGTTTGAACGGCTGCGCATGCCGCCGCCAGACAAATATCCGCAAGTCGCCAATCCGAAATTGAAGGCGTACAACGTAGTGCGGACGCATCTCATTGGCGGGTTGTTCGAGGCGCTGCGCGAGAACCGTCGTCGGCCAATGCCGATTGGATTGTTCGAGATCGACAACATCGCATTGCTCGACGAGGGTGCTGAGACAGGAGCATCGGAGGAACGCCGGATGGCTTTTGTGGAGATCAGCCGCGAGAGTGGTTATGCCACCGCTCGCAGCACGGTCGATGCCCTGCTCCGCGAGCTTGGCTGGCTGCCTGAGTACACGGCGATCAACCATCCGACGTTTGTGGAAGGCCGCGCTGCTTCGTTGGCGGTGAATGGCAAATCGATCGGCATTCTCGGCGAGGTGCATCCGCAGGTGTTGGAGAACTTTGGCCTGACGTTTCCCGTCGCGCTCGCTGAGCTTACCTTGCAACGCGTGTTCTGATCGTTTGTCTCGCGCAAAGGGTGGAGCTGGCGATTCCCGGCCTTCCTTTGTTGCATTTCGGCAACAAGAGTCCCCCGCCTCAACTTTGCCTTTTTCGGGCCTTTTTCCGCTATCTCACCTCTCTAGGTTTCTCTCCCGGCCTCAATTTTCTTGAGCCATTGTTGCCTCAAAGTACAATGAAGGCTGCGACTTGAAGGCACAGTTGCGTCGGCCCGCGCGGCCGATACCCGGAACAGATTTCTTTATGCGGCCCCACGGTGCGAAAGGTGCGTTTCGCGTCCTCCGTGGCGCCTTGGCTGCTTCGCTTGCTTAGCCTGGTGTAGTTCTAATGACCCTGACAATCGAAAACCGCACCTCGCGGCGCCGCTCTTGCGCGCCGCCGTGGCGATACGCGCTCTGCCGCGGGCACCGCATCGCACTCGCCGTGATCTTTGCGATCGGCTCGCTGCTTGCGCTGAGTGGCGTGGCTTCCGCCGTGATTCTCGAATCTGGTCTCCCCAACCCGTCGCGCGGTCCTGGTCCTATAACCGGCGCCTACATCTCGAATCAAGTCGTCGGCGCTACTCGTTTCTACAGCGCCGGCTATACCGGCACCCGCGCCGTTATGGCCAATATCGAAGCAGGCTACATTTGGAACGGCCACGAAACTCTCTCACAGGTTGGCCTGATCCCCACCAGCGGCAATGCCCTTGGCGAATATGATCGCCATGCCACGGTGGTTGGCATGATCATGGGCGGCCGCATCGGCGGCGCGAGCCCAGGTCCCTATCAGCAAGGCATCGCTCCCGATGCGCAGCTCTACTCCGGCGCGATCGCTACCAATTGGATCGGTAGCCGCTTCACCACGTCGTTCGATTTCGATTGGTTCGGGGCTTCAATGTGGGGCCCCTATCAGGCCGCGTTCAACACCGGCCTCAATACGCCTAGTGGTTTGCGCACTGCCGACGTCATCAACTCCAGTTGGGCCGGCGCGATCGGCTACTTTGGCACCGCTGGCGTCGATCAGATTGCCGGCATGCTCGACGCCTTGGCGAATACCAACCCGCATACGCTGTTCGTGGCGGCTGCCGGCAACAGTGGTGTTGGTCCCAACAAGGTTCCTACACCCGCCGCCGGTTACAACAGCATCGCCGTCGCGTCGGTCTCCGCCAACGGCGGCGCGTACAATACTCCCAGTTCGTTCAGCAGCGGTGGCCCGAACAATTATCAAGACCCGCTTCGCACCGTTGCAAATGCCCGGCAAGTGGTCGACATCGCCGCACCCGGGGAAAACGTTTCCGCCGCTTACTACGGCGGCGAACAAGGCGGCAATCGCCCGCAGCTTGGCGGCGCAGCCAATGGTCCGCTCGGCGGGCCAAACTGGTACACCAACTCCGCCTCGGGCACGAGCTACGCCGCTCCCACCGTCGCCGGCGGCGTCGCCCTGTTGTACGACGCCTCCTATGCGAACTTTCCAACTAACTCCGATGCTCGCGATGCCCGCGTGATGAAAGCCGTGCTGCTCAACTCGGCCGCCAAAACACTGAATTGGAACAACGGTCAAACTGCCAACCCCAACGGCTCGGGCGGCGTCGTCACCACGCAGGCGCTCGACAATCGCGTCGGCGCCGGTCGCATGGATCTCAATCGCGGCTTCGATCAACTTCTCAGCGGCACGACCGACGTTCCTGGCACATCGCTCGGTTTTCAGGGCGTCGTAAGCCCAATTGGCTGGGACTTCGGCCAAGTGGCCGAGAACACTCCCACCGACTACCTGATCAACGGCCTGCTCGACGGCGGCTCAAACTTCACCGCCACGCTCACCTGGTTCCGCGACCGCGTCACGACTGGCCCGACGAGCTTTAACGATGTCAGCTTCGACAATCTCGACCTGGAGCTTTGGAGCGCCGTCGCCGGCGTGCCCGCGACGCTCGTTTCCACATCGAAGAGCCTCTACAACGAGACCGAGCACTTCTCCTTCGCGATTCCGACGACCGGCCAGTACACGCTTCGCGTTGTGTGGACCGGCGAATGGTTCGACACGATCGGCGACGCGAACGTCGAACAATACGGCCTGGCCTGGGCGGGAACCGCGGCCGTGCCGGAACCAGCGACCATGATGCTGCTCGCCTCGCTGCTCCCAGCACTAGTCGGCCGGCGCTTCGCGCGGCGGTAAAGAATTCTCTTTGCGAACTCGCTGTGCCGACGACTAAGCTATAGGCAGGCATTTCAATGCTCGTCTGGCCTCGACCAGACCAAACGCTATACTTGCGTAGGTCGTGATACTGGTGAGCCGCTGGAGAATACGATGTTAGTGTACAAGGCGGGTTATAAGTTTGTCCCCGATGGCGTGCATGCCCAGGTAGTCGATTTTCCCGCTGTCATTACCTGTGCGTCCGATCTTACCGAGGCACGGCGATTGCTAGCGGCAGCGCTCCTCGACGTGGCGGAAACGCGTTTAGAACTCGGCCAGCCGCTACCCACGCCCAATGCTGTGGCGACCGATCTCGAAATGGATTTCGAGGAGCCGATCTATCTCCATCTGACCGCAAGCAGTGCGATCGAGCAGGTTCCGGCGGGAGAGGTCGCTTCGTGAGCGAAAAGACCTTGTGAAGCATTTGAGTAAGGAAGGTTGTGAGCTGCTGCGAGAAGGGCGCAGTCACTCGGTATGGGTCAATCCCGCGAACGAGGAGCAAACATCCGTGCCACGGCATCGCGAGATCAACGACTACACGGCGAAAGGTATTTGTCGCCAGCTTGGCATTCCTGAACCGTGAATCCGCCTGGCAGGGCGCTGCAATAGTTTGGACGGTTTGGTTTTCGTGCTTTTCGTGGCTAAAATTGCGAACAAACCCGCTTCATTCCGGCGGACGCTGATAGGCGGACAAAGCAGCGTTACATTTTCGTCGACATGCGGCCTACCATGAGAGGGCCGCGTTTGCACATGGGCTGGATGGTGGCGAGAACATCTTTTATTTTTGTTGCGGTATGCGGGTTTTTTGTCGTGGGGCCGGCATGCGCTGAGATTGTGCTCGATCCATGGTTTGATCCACAGAACGTCGATCTTGGAAATATTGCCAGCGATGGTTCCGGTGGCCGCCAAACCCAAATTCGTCCATTTGAGGCTGACGAAATCGGCCAGGTGTGGAAGTTTTTTTCGCCTCATTACCAACTTCCGGAATATTTTCCCGATCCTCCGCCGCCCACGCCCGCACAGGACGACATTTTTCTGACGGCTGGCACGCCACTCATCTTAGTGCTGCCGCAGCTCCAACATTTTCCGAACGGCGCGGATGTTTCGGTGTCCCATGCAATTAATGGGCAGCAGATAATTGTTGACGCGTCGATCCATTACTTAGGCTTTAGCACCGCTACCATTTATGGGCCGCACGAGTATCTGCACCCGCTTGGAGCGCTTGATGCAGGACAGTACCGACTCACGTTGAATTTTGCCTGGTCTTCAGAATTTGGTCCGCCAGATCCTTCCATCACAACGGGCCACATCGACTTTGTCGTCCATGCCATTCCCGAACCATCGTCATTGGCTCTTATCTGTTCTTCTGTATTTATTATGTTGCTAGTAACTTGTCACAGGACACGGGAGAATCGCCTAACAAATCGTGGCCCGCCACGGCTGGTCTGCGGCAGTTAACCCGCCGGCAACATGGACGGCTTTGGCATTTTGATTTCGTAGTGGTTATATTGCGTGCAATCCGCCATTTTGTTCCAGTAGGCAACTGAGCTTTAGTGTTAGGCCGCGTATGGACGCCTCCGAAAAGAAACAACTCAAGGCACAGTGGCGCAACCAGCAGCGAAAGGCAGCGCTGGCGGCGTTGCCTTTGCCGGTTGCCGAGCTCAAAGCGATGTTTGACATGCTGGACGTTGACCTTCCACAGAAGGGTTGCGACCACACGCGCCGCCTCACCGAGACGTGGTTGCATAGTCGCGGCCATGATGTCGAGCCAGTATTCACTTGGTTGGACGCACACCACGGTTTCTGTGATTGTGAGATTCTCGCGAACATTGAAGAGAGAATTGATGACGCGACGGCCTAACAAGACGCTACAGCAAAGCCGACCATTGCACTCTGTTTGCAATCGGTGCGTCTCGCAAGCCGGGTTGCGGAGCTTTGATCGTTAGAGCCGATAGCAGCATGTTCATTTTTCCGATGTGGGATAACGAGAGCGAGCGCATCGGCAAGCAACGCTGCACGCCGCTTGGGTATACTCTGCATGGCCTTGCCGAGATGCTCGGCTTCCTTGGACTACTATTCTCGCTAGGACTCGTAGCCTTCTTGGCGTACCGCGGGCTTGCGGGGAGTTTTCGGCTATCGCTGCTCTGGCTCTTGGCGGTGCCATTCGCGCTCGGGCTGATTGCGCGAATTCTTTATCGGTATTCATGGCATCTGGCCTCGCTTAAGAAGTTTCACTACGACTACGATTCGCGAACGGCAAGTTGGGTTGAGAACGGTATGCGAGTTGAGTTCAAATACGAATCGTCGGCCTAACAATGCGCTGCAGTTGCCCCGCGGGCAACGCGGCGAGTTTGGCCTTTCGTGTTTTTTGTGACTATACTGCGTTCAATCCGCCCTCAATTCGCGGGCGGGCAACTGAGCTTTGGTGTTCGGCCTCTGAAGATTGTCATCAGCAGCATTTCGAGCTAATATCGCAATTATGAGCACTGTCGAAGAAGTGGAGGCCGCTGTGCAGCGATTGTCGCCCGAGGAGCGTGCGACTTTTCGCGCATGGTTTGCCGTGTTTGATGCGGATGAGTGGGACCGGCAGCTTGAGGCCGACGTCGCCGCTGGTCGCTTGGACTGGTTGGCTGCCGAGGCGCTGGCGGACCGGCAAGCGGGACGCTGCACGGACCGATGAAACATCGTGCAACGCCGCGTTTTTGGAACTGCTATCGGGCGTTGCCCGCTGAAGTACAGCAACTCGCCGACCGCAGTTACGAACTTCTGTGCCTCGATCCGCGTCACCCTTCGTTGCACCTCAAGAAGATCGGACAGTTCTGGTCGGCTCGGGTTGGCTTGCACTATCGCGCGCTGGCGGTCGAGGCCGAAGATGATTTGCTCTGGGTCTGGATTGGCACGCACGCGGAGTACGACCACATATTGCGGCAGAAGGTCTAACATCAAGTCGCTGCAGCGGCTGCGTTGATTTTCAAGGGGGTTGAGAGCTCTTCCTCGGTATGGTTTATACTCCGTTTATGCCGCTCTCCGTTGGAGGCGGGCAACTGAGCTTTGGTGTTAGGCAGAGTTGCAGCGCGCACGAGCGGGACAAGAATACAGGTCTCACGCAAAGGCGCAGAGTCGCAAAGTAAGAAATTTGCAGAGAAAGTCATTCGGCTATTCTGCATTCGTCTTTGCGTCTTCGCGCCTTGGCGTGAGTTCTTCATGGTGGGCTTGTTTTGCCGACAGGGTTTGCGACTTGTTTGAGGTGGGTTTCGTCGTTCACCAGTGCTATGCCTAACGAGCCGCTGCAGTTGACCCGCCGGCATAACGGGCAATTTGGCTTTTCGTGTTTTTTGTGGCTATACTGCCTGTCATCCCGCTACTTCGTTCGGCGGGCAACTGAGCTTTGGTGCTAGGCGGCGTGGTGATGCCGCCGAGTGGTATAATGGACTGTCGTCGTGCCAAGAAAAATTCGCGACTTGGTGAAGGATCTCCATAATGCGGGCTTCGAGTTTGTGCCCAGCGGCGGCAAGGGGTCGCATCGGAAGTTTACGCACGCGAACTATCCCGGGGCCGTCACGTTGAGCGGGAAAGACGGCGACGACGCCGAGAAGTACCAAGAGAAGCAGGTGAAGCGAGCGATTGAGGAAGTCGAGAAATGAAAACAATCGACGAATACCATCGATGGGTGGAGTGGAGCGATGAAGACCAAGTGTATATCGGTAAATGCCCGGATTTAATCACCGGCATTCACGGTGATGATCCGGTCCAGGTCTATAAAGAGCTTGGCGAAGTCGTGCAAGAAGTCATCGACCATTTCCAGCAGACAGGACGCGAGCTTCCGGCCGCGCGAACGCGCCCGATGATGGAGGTCGTTTAGAAACCGTAAAGACCGGCTAGCAAGGCTCTACAGTTGACCCGCCGGCAACGCGGGCGGTTTGGCGGTTTGTGTTCTTTGTGGCTATACTACGTTCAATCCCGCCCCTTCATTCCGGCGGGCACCTGAGTTTTGGTGTTAGATTGTTAAGCAATGGAAGCCAATTGGTCGCATGGTGATGTGTTTCCCGTAGTCGTCCGTGCGATTGAAACACTCAACGCACGGCAGGCCGGGTACGCTGAGCATGACGCTATCGTTGCGGAACTGCTTACCGATTCCGAAGCGAGCTCGTTCATTGACGCTGCCCGAAGCGCTGAGACACCAGACCGCTCACCAGAATGGATCGCTCATACATATGGTTGCTTGGTTCAGCCAACGTATTACCGTAGGCGAATCCGTTTGGGCATCACGTTCGATCGCCAAAAGATCAATGGCAAGTGGGCTTACCGAGCCGCAACCTAACAAGACGCTGCAGTTGACCCGCCAGCACGATGGCCACTTTGGCGTTTCTGTCCGGCAACGGTATACTGGCGCTCAATCCCACTCGTTTGAGGGCGGGCAACTGAGCTTTGTTGTTAGGACACTTGCATGTCGGATGAAGCACGACATTTCGTCGGTTACCACAACACCGAAGGCATGGGACGCCCTCTATCCGAAGGCAACCCTTTCCGTGTGTTGACCAACAAATCGGTTGTTCCATTGCATGAAGGCGTTGTCTGGATGGTCGTTGGTGAAGGTAAAAATCCACGGCGATTTTCTCTGGGCAGCGTCTTTCGGGTCACCGAGACCGGCGATTCTGGCGTGGACGGCTTCAAACACTTCGCCTCTGGTCGCGGTCACGTCTTCAACCCGCCGATCGCGCTGAACGATCTCGAATGGTTCGATGAATTCAAGAAAGCGATGAATAGTTTTCAATTCGGAGTCCAGCCGCTCAAGGATGAAGGGCTGATTGCCGCCCTTACAGGGCTTGTAACTCAGCACGGTGTGTCCGTGCCCTAACAAGATGCGACACTTGACCTGCCGATAACGCGGGCGGTTTGGCGTTTCTCCATAGCAGGCCGCGACCGACGGTCATGGCTTTAGGGTGGAATGGTGGAATGCGGTCGAGAGCATCAATCAGGGAACGGTGTGATGGCAAAGAACAGGATCGGAAACCTTCCGCAACGCTACTCGTTTATTCTGAACCCGTACTCAGATGTGCGCCTTAGCAAGTGCCCACAGTGTCGCCGACCCACGCACGCGCGCAAGCTTGCTTTGTTTATTCATATCGATGAGTTTGGGCCGCTGGCGCTCGGTAAAACGTGCCGCTATTGTGCTCGTTGCGAACTGATCATCGTCCACCAGGATGAGTTGGAGGCCGAACTGGCTCGCAGTTTTACGCGCATCGCGCCCGAAGTGGTGGGTAATGAATACTTGGTCCTTGGCACGGTGGATAAGAAGTCCTGGCAACGAGGTTTGCAAGAAGATGGAGCCACGTTGTCTTCTACCCTCCCCTACATAGCGGAGTTCAAGAAAGTGCTCGACTTAAAGATCGAAGGCGGTTGGATGCCTGCCTGACAAGACGCTACAGTTGCTCCATCGCCAACGAGGATAGTTTGGCGTTTTAACTTCGCGACGCTCATACTGCTATACTGCATGCAACCATAGGCAATAGACCTTTGGTGCCAGCTCGGAGATAAAAAGGGGGGGCTAAACTATTTATAAATAGCCACAGAGATCACAGAGGGTTAATAAGGTAAGCTTGTTTTCTATAAACTCTCCGTGAACTCTGTGTCCTCTGTGGCTAAAGGTAATAAAGGAGCTTCAACGGCAACTCGTTACCGAGTCGTGAAAAAAGGATTTCAATTCTCGCTTCCGGCCGCATCCCGCGGATGTATGTGCGTCGTTACGCCAGGGACGTGCGTTCAGTCGAGACGAACTTGCTTGTTGCAAGCTCATAGGCGTTTAGCGTTTCTTCGAGGCACGGCGTTTTGAGGCATGCGTGCGCCGCTCAAATTCGCTGGCGAACGCCACCAGAGTAGTTCCCAGCACGCGGCAGATACGGTGAATCTGGACAAAATCCAAGAACGAATGGCGACAGACGCTCAAACATGTCGAACGTGCGGCATTTTGTTGCTCGCTTTATCGCTAACGATCGTACTCCCGCCCGTGGTCATTGATCTTCTGAGGGGTGGTAAAGCGTTAAGAATAATAGGCCATATTCTGACGGGTAAGGAATATGGCGTGGGACTTGATGTACTGGGGCCTGTGCTTGTCATTTTCTTTTTGCCCGCAATCATCGCCGCCATCCTTGGTGTGGTGCTTCTACTAGGAACATTTGATCGTCGCCTTTGCGGCAAGCTGTTGCTTTGGTTTGTCGGATTTTCCATTTTCATGCTGGTGTGGCCCCTGCTACCAATTCCCTGGAAAGCAATGGGGATAGAGCCAACGTATGCGCTGAGGTTAGGCGAGTTTTCATGGACGGCAATGTTGGGCCTGACGGTCATGGAGAGTGGGGCTGTTTTTCTGCATGTCCCAATGATTATTCTATTTTGGGGTTTGTTGCTATTCGTCGGATGGAAACTTTCAGCCAAATAGATTACCGACCGTTTGATCACCATTGAGTAGATGGCAACATCGTGAACCTGGCTCCCCATGAGTCGACTAACAGCGGGAACTACGCTCGACTGGTTTTTCTGCTCGCGGCTGTCATTATCGTTCCGCCGGTTGTTGTCGATCTA
>CAZGMU010000002.1:43942-47213 GCA_964526975.1 uncultured Planctomycetaceae bacterium | reverse complement strand
CGCCGGAAAGAGCACGCTCATGAAAATCCTCAGCGGCGCCCACTCGCCCGACGAGGGTACAATGCAGCTTGCCGGCCAATCCTACGCCCCTCGCGGTCCCCATGCTGCCCGCACCGCCGGCATCGTCATGATCTACCAGGAACTCAACCTGGCTGGCGACCTCTCCGTCGAAGACAACATCATGCTTGGCCAGGAACGCACTCGCCTGGGTCTCGTCGATCGTGCTGCTCAACGCCGCGTCGTCCGCGAGACTCTCGCAAGCCTTGGTCACCCCGACCTCCCGCCTGACATTCCCGTGAGTCGTCTCTCGGTCGGCACCAAACAAGTCATCGAAATCGCCCGCGCCCTCGTGAGTCGCGCCAAGGTGATCGTTTTCGACGAGCCCACCAGTTCGCTCACCCACGCCGACGCCGACCGCTTGTTCGCGACAATCGCGAGGCTTCGCCAGCAGGGGCTCGGCGTCATCTACATCAGCCACTTCCTCGATGAGATTCGCCAGGTCTGCGGCAGCTACTCCGTCCTTCGCGACGGCGAAACGGTCGCCAGTGGCCAACTCGCCCAAACCACCGAATCGCAATTGGTCTCGTTGATGGTCGGCCGCTCGATCGACGAGCTCTATCCCACCGTGCCACACGCGCCCAGCGAAGTCATCCTGAGCGTCGCCAGTCTCACGGGGATATCGAAGCCGCGAGATTGTGCTTTCGACCTTCGCCGCGGCGAAATCCTCGGTCTCACCGGTCTTGTCGGCGCCGGCCGCACCGAAGTGCTGCGCTCCATCTTCGCCCTCGACGCGGTGCGCTCGGGCCGGGTGCGAGTGAACGCAAACTTCCCACGCCCTACGCCCCAAGCACGCATCCGCGCTGGCCTCGCCTACGTCTCCGAAGATCGCGCCGGCGAAGGCCTCGCCCTTTCCCGCTCGATCGCCGACAACATCACCTACAGTCGGCTGAGCCCCTATAGCCGGCTGGGCTGGCTGAACCTCCGCCAGCGCCGCAATGCCGTCGCCGATTGGGCCCGCCGACTCGAAATCAAGGCGGCCTCGCAAGATCACGCTGTCGAATCTCTCTCCGGCGGAAACCAACAAAAAGTCGCCCTCGCCCGTGCGCTCCACCAACGTGCCGACGTCCTCCTGCTCGACGAACCCACGCGCGGAATCGACGTCGGCACGAAATCGACCATCTACAAACTCATCGGCGAGCTAGCCGCCGCGGGCCAGGCGGTGCTCTTCGTCAGTTCCTACTTCGAAGAGCTGCTCCGCACCTGCGACCGCATCGGCGTAATGTCCCGCGGCCGCCTCGTTGAAATCCGACCCGCCGACCAATGGACGAAGGAATCGCTGTTAGCCCGAGCCGTCGGCGGTGAATAACGCATGAGCACTCTACGTTCGAAAACCTGGAATCTGCTGACCGGCCAGCTTGGGCCGCTGTTCGCGCTCCTGCTCGTCTTCTGCTTCTTTGCCATTAGTGATGCCCTCCAACCCGGCGGCGGCCAGTTCCTCACGCTCCGAAATATTCAAACCATGCTGATCGCGTCGGCCCCCGTCGTCGTTGCGGGACTCGGCATGACGATGATTATCGTCGCTGGCGGCATCGATCTTTCCGCCGGTACTACTATCTCACTCTGTGCCACTGTCTTGGCCTGGACGCTTCTCAATGGCTACGGCATCGAACTGGCGCTCGCTGGCTGCATCCTTACCGGATGCCTCGTGGGCATCGTGAACGGCACGTTGGTCAGCGCGCTGCAGGTGGCTCCTTTCATCGTCACGCTCGGCACAATGACCGCCTGCCTCGGCATGGCCAAGCTCATCGCCCATGAAACCACGGTTCGCCCGCCGTTGGGTCGCGTCCCGACCTGGATGAGCGGACTCGCCCTACCAAGTCCCGAGCCCGCCTGGCTGCTCGTGGCCCCGGGCGTTTGGCTGATGCTGGCCATGGCCTTGCTGGTCAGCCTTGTTTTGCGATTCACCGTCTTCGGCCGTTACATCTTCGCGCTCGGCTCGAATGAACAAACGGCCCGCCTCTGCGGTCTCAATGTGCCGCTATTGAAAATCGCTGTCTACGGACTCGGTGGACTCTTCATGGGCCTCGCCGGCGCCTACCAATTCGCCAAACTCAACGTCGGCAATCCGACCTCGGGCGTTGGATTGGAACTGAAAGTAATCGCCGCCGCTGTCATCGGCGGCGCGAGCCTCAGCGGTGGCCGGGGAACAATCCTCGGCACGCTCGCCGGCGCGCTCCTCATGCAAACCATCGCCACCGGCTGCACGCAACTCGAGATCCGCAACCCCTCGCAGGACATCATCCTCGGCATCATCATCGTCGCGGCCGTCACTGTCGACCAGATTCGTCAACGAAGGCTGCGTGCCATGGCGTGAGTGAATACTGCAGCAATAATCAGAAAGGAGTTACAACTGTAGAGACTACCAATTAGTTGAGGAGCCCAGGAATTCCGGGTGGCACGCCCTGAGTCTTCGAAGGGCGTGGTGTTGCACGATTCGAAGAACCACGCCCTTCCCAAAAGCGTCAGGGCGTGTCACCCATTCGCTCGAATTCCCGGCCACCCTCAATTAGTTGGCGACCACCGGCGGTGGCGGCGGCAGAGTCACCTTCTGCTGAGCCCCCTGTTGCAATTCGCCAATTCGCCACAAGCCTTTCAGCGTCGCTTGGAATGCCGGCTGACTGGTAAGACTCGAATACTGCGGTTGATGGGAAATAGCTTCGTAGCGGCTGATCGCTTGCTCGATCTGCTGAATGCTCGGTGAGTGGTTCGGAATATACAATTCGGCTGGAAGGGCCAGGTAGTGCTTCCACTGATCATCGAGATTGGCCGCAAGCTCACGCGAAGCGGCGTCCAGTTGTTGCCGAGCAACCTCAAGTTCGTTCAGCTGCTGCGGCACTGCGGGCGGCGCCGCAACGGCTACGACCGCTGGACCGGGTGACGGCACTGTTGGAGCATTTCCGCTCGATAGCGTCGACAACAACTGAACGAGCTGAGTTGCCGAAGGCGGAATAGTTCCCGGCGGTTGGTAGTAGATCGCGTCTGTAGCCGTATCTATGGAAATCGAAGAACCATCAATCGAAGCACCGACAAAGGCGCCACGTGCTCGTGAATACGACAGGATCTCCGCCCGAAGCGACAGGTCCGTTGCCGCGGCCGCTTGCCGTCCGACAGGCCCCGCGGCCGCGGAGGCATCCACGCCCACTTTGAACTTGCCTCGCATCAAGTTGGCCACGCTCTGCGGAGTTCGGAAAATGAGAATCAAATCGGTCGA
>CAZGMU010000002.1:39143-43932 GCA_964526975.1 uncultured Planctomycetaceae bacterium | reverse complement strand
GCCGCCCGTGATCTGCACCATCCGCGGCGCCTGCCAGGCGCCATCCGGCCCGCGCACGATGAGCACGCCCCGGCCATGTTGCACACCTACGACGAACGCCCCGCGCACCATGTTCGGCACGATGATCACGCCTTGTGCCTCCGCCAATAGCTTTTGCGGCAACCCATTCGGCATGGCCGCCGACTGCGAAAGAACATTCGTTGCATCGACCACAATTTGGTTCGGAGCAAGCGGCGGCGCCAAGAGTTGCCCATCCACTCGTGTCGCGACGAATAGTAATGCAAGTGGCAGCAAAAATCGCACGGACATACAAAACCTTTTGCGAAAGAAAAGAACTCATGCGAGCATATTCTCAATGCAAATAGATAGAAGAAATAGCAATGTTAGTCCAGAGCGACTTGGAGAAGTGCGCGGACGGCACGAAATGGGCGGTCTGGGCGGTTGCCGTCTGCCGCTGGTTGCCAGTGTCACATCAATGAAGGCGGGAGAGGAGACGCGTTAAACCTGTGGACGGTTCCAACGAAAAGGCCCCGATTCGATTGCAAATATCAAAGCGTAAGGCGGTCGACTTTCCATTCACCACGTTCATTGCCAATCAAGACTCGGACTAGTTTCGCATTGGGCGATTGGAATAGGTACTCCATCCGCGGTTCATTTTGGATCACCACCGATTGGCTGGAATTGAACTGAAGCGATCCGGTCAGTAGAGGCGTCGACTTGGTTTTTCGTACGAACGATTCCCTTCCTTCGATGCTTTTAAACTCTGCTGTCGCGGTGTCCCACGCCTTCCCTGCTTTGCCGTTGCGGATGGAAGTGAGAAATTTATCTGCCACAGCTCGCCCAACCTCGACATCAGGAGTCGTCGGTGACTTGAATGATTGACGAATCATGTAGAAACCGACTGCGCCTATAACCAAAGTTGCAATTGTTCCTACCAACCATGCTTTTGGGTTCGAATTACTCATGGATATGCCCTGCTTACTTGAATTGGATGAACCATGCGCCAAGAGTTGTCTGACTAAGGTAGCGAATCGGTCTCGCCACCCGCCCGCGTGCCGGCGGCACGCCATACGGATAGGTCGACCGAATCAGCGACCACTCGAACCGATCCATCCATCATGGCTACGTTTACGTGTCCTGGGTGATAGCTTCGAGCCGTCACGGCGGCGTAGGTTGGCAAGGTTGTTGACTCGCCATCTCGCATGGACGTGAGATCGACGTTATACGTGACTCCGCCATCCGTGTATGGCACTTCCGTATTTGGAGTAAAAGTGGTTGTGAATCCCGTTTCATGGACATCGCCTTCGACCCATTCCGTGTGCCCATTGAAATCAAAAGTTCCGCTAAGGTATGGAGCTAGCTCCGTGGGAGAGGCTGGCGGCTTCACGCCTAGTGTAGATGGATTGCTGGAATCCCACAGATTGGGTTGATAGGCTTTGCACTCAGACATGGCCATCGTGCGGCTAAGCCCGTCTGAAATTTGACTTGCCTTGAAAGAGCGATTTGGCGCGAATGCGCCATCGCCCACTTGGTCGCTCACGGGATCGTAGATGAACCAGGTTCCTTCGTTGAAGCAATAGTTCAGTGGATAATAGGTGAGCGTTGGCGTGGTCCTCTCGCGAGCGTTTTGCTCGGAGGGGCAGATAAACACGTCGACCCGCATTTTTGCCACCTCGGGATTTGCCGTAAAAGGAACGGCCACATCCAGATCGATCATTCGCGCTAGATTGCCTTCCTCCAGGTAGGGCAGAAGCCGCGCCTGAGCGGAGAAGGGTTGAAACGTAGTGGTCCGTGGCAATTGATTGAATGGGGGGAATGTTTTTTTGGTGGACTCGTAGTTTTGTAGAGCCAATGCAGCCTGTTTCATGTTGTTTGTGCATTGGGTTCGGCGTGCTGCTTCTCGCGAAGCTTGAATTGCAGGCACCAGCAAGGCGATCAAGATTCCGATGATCGCAATGACAACCAGGATTTCAACTAACGTGAACCCAACTGTGTGGTGTTTCGATCGCATTGAGAACTCCGTCAGGGTTTGCTGATTATCGTCCGTCGACATTCAATAATGTTGTGTGGGCTTTGAGAGACTTGAGCGCGAAATAAGTCGTGCTGCCACCTAGGAGCAAAGTAACCCAAAATGTCTCGTAGACGATGCGACGATCAATGATCATATGCTCCGTGAACTGCACCGCGGCATTGAGGAGAATCACGACCATCAATCCTGTGTACTCGCGCCTTAAGACGTTGCGAAAGGAATATGGCAGGCTGGGCTGGCGCCATTGCAGGTTTTTGGGAAAGAACGCAGGTGTAGCGGCGGCCCAGTCCGCGAATTGTTTACCGAAAGACCTGCGCAGGAATGCTTCCTCAGCGAACATGATTCGTTCATAGTACGCGCAGAAAAACAGGCAGTAAATGAGCGGCAGCCACCACACGAACGGGGCGCAGCAAGGGCCAAGACCAATCAGGAAATTACCCAAGTACAGCGGATGACGCACCAGTGAGTACATTCCGGTGGTATTCAACTGCTCGGCGATTTGTCGAGATGTGTTGCGACCGGAGGTTCTGGCTGGTGTATAGCCAATGGTAATGCAGCGAATCAGCAGCCCCGCCAGCGATATTCCGAAGCAGAGCTTAGCCCAGGCAGAATAGTGGAGATAGCTGTTGAATGGCCATTCGTAGCCATAAAAAGCGATTGGCAGCAAAGCTACGAACAGAAGTGGGAGGTAGCTCCGCCAGCGAAAGAGCCATTCACCCTGTTTTTCGAATTCGTCGGACAATGACATAGGATTGGACCCGTTGGGTAAGCTGTTTTTCTGTAAATGCTTCTAACAAATGGAACCGTCAAGTCGCCAAGTATGCCAAGGAAGGCAGAAATCAGCAGTGAATGTCTTGGCGTCCTTGGTGTGCTTGGCGGTTTCATTCATTTTGTTGGATGCTCTAAAGTGAAACTTCGATCGACAGCCGAAAGGGAGACTGCGGCGTCTCGAATATCAATAAATATGAAACAACGTAGGCAGCAGTTGGGTTTGGTGAAGTCCTTCCAGCAATTCGAACACGCCGATTAGCAGTAGCAGGAAGCCGATGCCAAAGAGCCCTTTTTTAAGAAACTTTGGTGAAATCGTGATTTCATCTGGCTCGACAAAAGATCGGTACGAAGGGAAGAAGCGCGGCACATCCGCGACGTAAGAAGCGTAATCGCTTCCAAAGGCGTCATGCAAACGTCGCTCTTCATTGCGAATCTGAAAGTAGTGGAGGATGGCCATCACGACGACGACCAATAGCGGAACGGTGAATGTCTCGGTGCAGAAGCCAAAACCGACGCCGAGCAGCATACTGAAAAAGTAGAGTGGATTTCGGCAGAGCGAATAAGGACCGGTGGTAACGAGTCGCTTCAGCTTTTGGCCAGAGATATAGGACGTGGCCCAGGCTCGACCGGCGGCGCCGATGCCCGCGATTCCCAGCCCCAATAGGAAAAGGCTCTTTTCAACCAGTGGGTAACTGTCCGACCAGTAGGCAGTGCCTACGCAGAAGGCAACCAGTATGCAAACGGCCAGAAACCTGGTCAGGTAAAGTCTTGCGCGAGAGTGCATGGATTTCTCCGTTACGACGGAAGTTGATTCACTAAAGATTTAGTAGTTGGTTTCAAAAAAACAGAAGGTTAGTTGCCAGACGGTTCATTGGGTTCTTGCCATTGATGAGTGGCTACAGGGCTGCTGGCTTCGCGGGAAACTTCGAACAATTGGCTGCGGCGGTCAAAGTGCTCGTAGTCTCGAAGGTTGTAGTTGAAACAGTGGGCGGCTTTCGCTGTCCAGTGTGGCCAGGGAGACCACATCGATCGTGAAGATGCCAAGGGATCCATTGGTATCCATACCAAGCTGATTAGAAGAGTAAGTGCAAATAACGTGGCGCCGGCAGCTCGCTTGCCCAGGAGAAAACGACTCGATTCGCTTTCAGCCCCTTTTGTAATGTCGATCAGGCGGCGAGCACGGAGGACAATCTCGCTTGGTGAGCGTCCAAAAGCCATGGTGGACGCATTCCTGGTTCGTTCGCAGCGTTCGACGATTCGCAGCAAGGTTCGCAAGTAGGCTGCGCTATCGACGCCGTTGTTCGCCGCTACTTCGTCACAGGTAAACTCTCTTAATAGCGAAGCGCGGGAGGCCGCGTTCCAAACTGCCGGATGAAACCAGCAGATCACCTGGGCCAGGTGTTGCCAGAATAATTGGAAAGGATGGTTGGTGGTTAAGTGCTCGAGCTCATGCAGCAAAACATGACGCAGGTCGTCATCACTGCCTTCCAGCAAGAAGCGAGGCAGCACAATCGTTGGGTAATGCAGTTGCCAGCAGAAGGGGCCATGGATTTCTTCGCTAATCAAGACGACCGGTAGCGGCCGGTTGGCTGCGCCGATATCGACCTGATCGAGGAGTTTTTTCACTTCCTGGTCCGGCAGCCGTTCGTAGCTTTTCAATTTACTGCGCAGGTACTGCCCGCGAACGATCCAACGGAGCAGCAGCACCGACATACCAAGGCACCATACCGCTAGGAACAGACGGCCAACGAAGTCTTGAGCAGCGGCCACGGTGAGCAAGGCATGGGGCTCAAGCTGTGCCCAGGGCTGGATCAAGTGAAGACGAGGCAGCACCAGCGCGGTGCCGCAAAGAAACAAGATGCAGAGGAAGCCGGCGCTCCAAAGAGCGCACCGATCCGCTGTTTTGACGAGCGATCGCTCCAGCCATTTGCATGCGCCGACGACCACAAGAACTTGCAGTGAATAGGACACCACCACTTCCAACCACTG
>CAZGMU010000002.1:35405-39133 GCA_964526975.1 uncultured Planctomycetaceae bacterium | reverse complement strand
GTGCCGTTGTCATTCGGATCGCTCCAGTGAGTTGATGATTGTTCGGAGCTCGGCCAGGTCCTCGGCGGAAATCTGTTGGGTTTTGATCAGGCTGAGCACCATCGACTTGATGGAGCCGTCAAAAAAACGATTGGCCATTTCGTTGACCGTGTTCGTCGACACCGCTTCGCAAGACACGAGCGGAGTATAGGAATATGCTCGGCCACGCTTTTTCCCCCGCGCGATGAAGCCTTTGTCCTCCAGAATTTTCATCGTGGTCATGACCGTCGTATAGGCAAGCTCGCGAGGAATGGCATCGACCACGTCTTGCACGGTCACGGAATTGCGTGACCATACCACGTTCATCACTTCCGCTTCGCATGCCGTGAGGGTCAGGTTTTGCATAAGCTTGTTGCTCCCAGTCGGTCGCTATTGCATTCGTCGCTTGGACAGTAATTGATAGGCGTTTGGGTCGATGTCGTGCTCGACCAGGTTTACGTGCCCATCGGCGAAGGCAAAATTGGATCCTCCAGAATGCCGACTTCCAAATTCACATTCGTCGCATTGTGCGCAATTGGGTGCTGTGATCGCCGAGCCCACCAGCCGGCAGGCGGCATCTTCTCCACGAAAATCGATGCCGAGCCAGGTAGACGGAACCATTGCCATCGGTCGCTCGCCAACGATAATCGTGTGGTTCGATCCGCGCTGCAGATCGGTGATGCGAACCGTGCGATTGGAAACGATCGTGCCATCGCCGGCGGGAGGGGGAAACGTTTCGTCGGCTTCGAGCGTGCCGAAAACTCCCTGGTAGTTGGCCACTGGCAGACGAACCAACGGTTTGTTGGAGCCAGGCGTCGCGCCGCTAGGACCTGATGTAGCGTTTGCCTGGGATGACGACATTTTTGTTGGGGAGGTGGCGGGCTCCGGGTATAGGTCGAAACTCGGGTCCGAAATATCCGAGGGGCAGCGCATGATGGCGAGATCCGTGTTGCGAGCCGCTTCGTTTTGCGTTGCTCCGATAGACAACCTGGTATTGATGCTTTTCGCCAGGTTAGATTCTTCCAAGTAGGGTAATAAGGCAATCGCCCAGCTATAGCCGGTGTATTTATCTGGTGAGGTTCGCCACGCCTCGGGAAATCGCTTCATCGAGTCGTGATATTGTTGGATTGCCACACTGATCTCATGGAGGTTGTTCTTGCATTGCATGCATCGTGCCGCTTCGCGCGCAGACATCAAGGCAGGAAGGAGCAGTGCAACCAGCACGCCGACGATTGCCACAACGACCAGCAACTCGAGGATGGTGAATCCTTGGCGCTCGCGGGAATGGTGTCGTGGGTCGTGCATCGGATATTCCGTTGGCGAATGGGGCGGCTAGCTCTTGATAGCAGTCGTTACATTCGTTGATTGCCGGTAATCGTGGGCCAGTGAGATTTATTACGAATCTTTTAGGAGTTCGGCAAGTTCAATTTTGTTAGTAAGTTGGTTGGGCTGTTATCTCGAAAAGATGAGGAGTGATAGCAGTGGTAGCTGCTGATTGTATTTGCGGGAGGTGTTGGGCTTTGCCAAAAGTCGCGCTAAGCCGCAAGCGGTTGGAGAAGGAGTCTTTGGTAGCAGGTCTGTTTTGTGGCTTGACGTTAAATTTCTGGGCAAAGCCGGGGGCGTTATTACGAAGCTTTTAAGAGTTCGGCAAAGGAGACTGCTAAACTGTATCGATTATTGTTTGATGGGCGGATCAAAAGCACGCGAACGTGCGGACAGGCGGGCCGCCTGCCGCCTGTCGCCATGAGCCTTTGGGTCTTGTGGCTGCTCACGCCAATTGCGTTGCCACGAGGTCGTCGGCCAGCGAGCGCGAGGGGCGGATTTTCAGTTTCTCTAGATCGGCGTGATAGGCGCGCACGGCCTCGGCCGGCGCAATTTCGCCATCAGCCAAGCGGCGCAGGTACGACACGAACGAGAGTTGGTGCTCGGCCGTATTGATCTTTCGACCAAACAGCGCGGCGTGTGCCCCGTGCTTCTTGGCGTCGGCGAGCATCTGGAACGCGTCCAACGTCGTGCCCGCCGATCCACCCAGAATGCCGACGATGATCGAAGAGTCGTAGCCGACCAGTTGCTCGAGCGATTCCGGGCCGAAGTAAGGGATTTTGAGAAAGATCGGCCGCGTGCTTCGGCCCGATCCCGCAAGGCAGCGCACGATGCTGTCGTTCACGTAGCGCGGCACATCGGCAACCGGTTTCACGGGAGCGTTTGGCACGAACACCTCGAGGAAGTGCCGAAAGCCCTTCTGCCGGGCTTCCTCGCGAAATGCACGGTAAGCCTCCAAGGCGGCGCGGTCGAGCGTGGCGTCGTTGTTGAAGGTAATCGAATACAAGCCCAGGTCGACCGGAACTCGATTCACCCCAGACCCTGGTTTACTGCTGATGTCCATCACCTCATCCAGAATCGCCGAGCGGAACGGCAGCGAAGGGTGGCTGCCATAGCTGACTTGTCCGCCGGCGTTCCAGATGTCGGTGGTGTCGTTGGCTCGAATCGCCGGGGTGATGGGGCTCTTGTCGAAAAGTCGTTCTTTCGTCGCCAGCACATCGCTGGTGCTTGCGCTCATGAGCATGATGTCGACCAGCCGTTGGTCGACAATCTCGCGAATGAGCGCACGAAACTCTTCGATCGAGCGATACCGCTTATGCTCGGGCGCGCTCTTATCCTTGACGCCTGGAGCCGAGATACCATACGCCATGTCGGCGTCCTTGGCGTCGGCCAGAATGAAATCGTTACAAGATGGATTGGCAACGATGCGGGCCAATTTCTCGTCCAGCGTCTTTTGCATGCGTGGTTTACTCCAATCAAAGCGGCCTAAAGAGAGAGGGCTCATACACCTAAAGCGTATAAGTATAGCGGCTCGCGCCTCGAATGCCTACCGATGCCGATGACCGATGGTGATACCGTTTGTGATTAGCTTCGCGAGCCGAGTCGCCGTGGGACGGACAATCCTGTCCGTCTTTGGGAAATCGACGGACAGGATTGTCCGTCCCACGGTCGAACGGTATCACCGCTTGATGACCGCAGAGCCGATTCGGCTTGCGAGCGTCGGTTGAGTGACAGCGCTGATTGATCTGTCGGCGGCGGCTGGCCGAAACACTTTCCGCTAGAAAGTAGCGCGGCACAGAAGAAAGCGAGCCGCCGGGTTTACCTTGGCGGGCATGAACTCAAACGATACTCGCCGATGCCGGCTCCTGAATCGCCTGGCCCACGCACACGTTGTCGCCACCTTTCGAAGATGCCGCCTGCAACGCGGCCTCGGCGCTGAGCATGATATCCATCACGCGGACGGCCACCGTGCAATGCGCCACGCCAATGCTGGCCGTCAGGTCCCATAGATCACGCCCCATGCGCACTTTGCACTGCCGCACTTGGGCGCAAATGCGCCCGGCAACCGCCAGCGCGTTGCTTTCGTCGGTGCCCGGCAGCAAGAAGGCGAACAAGCCATCTTCGAACTCGCAGCGTTCGTCCATGTCGCGGGTCGTGGCTTCGAGCAGCCGGCCGAGCACTTGCCGCAGGAACGCCTGGCCCTGTTCGCCGAAACGCTCGACTAGCCTGTCCATTTGATCTACGCGGAGCACCGCCACCGAGACACTGGAGCCGCCTCGTTTCCACTCGGCCAACCGTCGGCTCAAGTTCGCGGCAAACAGTGACCGGCCGGATAGTTCAACTTCTGTTTCTATCGGCGGCGCGGAGGTTGGCTTGGGCGCTTCGGC
>CAZGMU010000002.1:30971-35395 GCA_964526975.1 uncultured Planctomycetaceae bacterium | reverse complement strand
AAACGATTCGTTACTTGTAGCGGCTGACTTCGCCTGAAAGACCGACGAAACCGGTATGCAGTTCTCGCCATCGTGCCGAAAACAAACATTGCCGCCCACCTGCTGAGCCGCAACCAAGGCTTGCTCCACTCGGTTTGTCACGGCGGCTTGCAACTCTTCGGGACGCAGTTGTGCAATCCCAATACTCGCCGTGAGCTGTAAAGGCTTGGCGCCCTGGGTGAAGAACGTGTCTTGCAACTGCTTGCGGACTCGCTCGGCCAGCGGCAGCGCATCGTGCAACGTGGTTTGATTCAACAGGATGGCAAACGTGTCTCCCCGGAATCGAGCGACCATGTCTCGGCCACGGACCAGCTTTTTGATTTCCGCGGCCGCCTGACGCAGGATCATGTCGCCGCCCTGATGGCCGTACTCGCCATTGATCGCGGCAAACGAATCCAAGTCGACCAGAATCAGCGTCGCTTTGGGCGTTGCTCCTCGATAGGTGGCGGCCTGCTCCATTTCCGCAATCAATGCCCGGCGATTTGGCAGCGAGGTCAGCAGGTCTGCATGCGTGAGGATCGCCTGCATTTCGACGTTCTCGGCCTGTGCGACGATCCGCTTTTCGGTTTTTGCAACTCGTTGTTCGACGTCGGCCGTGGCGTCGAGAATTTGGGTCACGGCGCTGGCCACCCCCTCGGCCGTACTGTCGGCGGCGTTTTCCAAGTTGCCGCTGATTTTCTGCAGCCGCTGGCCATGCCCTTTGATCTCGCTGTTCAATTCCGCGGCCAACACTTCGAGCGACGATAGCACCTGGCGATAGGTTTGCTCTTGCCGATCGAGCGAAGCGAACGTGAACAAGAGGCGATCCGAGTTGGCCAGGCAATTCTGAATCTCTTGCCGCTTACGCTGGATCGTCTGGCGGATGTCGTCGCACTGGTGCTGAGCCAGGTCGGTCGATTCAACGATCGAGCCGGCGAGCTTCGTGATGATAGCCGGCTCGGTCGAGGAGGTTTCGTCCAATTCGGACTTGATTGCGCGGATGCACTCGGCATGCTGCTCGATACACGCGCGAACTGTTTCGGCGGCTGCCTGCAAGTTCTGCAACACCTGTGCGGCCATCTTGCGCTGCGGCGCTTGTGGGGCTGGTGCGGATTTTATTTTCGGACGACCTCGCAACCACCATCCGGCGGCTCCACCCACCAGAGCAGCCAACACGGGCGCACCGAATTGAATTAAGGCGACCGAAGACATAGGTCTTCACCGCAACCAGATGAGAAGAGGCAGGAGAAGCGACCACCCCGTCCGCTCGTCTGCCCAAGCGGAAGGACACAGTTAAACCATAGCTTATTTTTCCAGGCGAAGAATGCTGGAAAAATAGCTGTTTTTCCACAGACGTGCTTGGATTTGCGAACTGGCTGTTTGGAGGCGCCACCCTACGCCGTTAACCCTTTTTTGCAAAACAACCGCAGATGAACGCGGATCAACGCAGATTGTTTCCAATCGATGATGAAGGAACGACTCAAAAACAACTTCCCGATTTTCAGAATAACCACGGAGACACGGAGGGCACGGAGAAGAAGTCTAGGAGGATAGAAATACTAATCTTCACGAATCCTCGCTAACCTCAACTATCAAAGAAGAGCCTATTTTCCAGCTCATCCTGATGAAGGAGCGTAGATCCGTGATGATTCGTGTTCTGCTCTCTTTACTTCCGTCTTCTCTGTGTCCTCCGTGTCTCCGTGGTGAATCCTATCTGCCGAAGTTATTTTTGAGTCATCCCTTCGTATTGAAAAAGGGTTAACGGCGTAGAGTGGTACCCAGTTCTAAAAAACGGTTCGCAGAGAAGCCGTAGCTGCGGGAGGCTTATCCCTGCTCTGCTTCGAGCTGCCTCTTTGCCTCGGCCAGGGCCACTGCCTCGTGCTCGCTCACGCGCGGGTATTCCAGTTTCAGGTCGCGCAGCTCCGACGTGATGATGTCGGCCACGCAGGCCCGCATGAACCACTTCTTATCGGCCGGGATGATATGCCACGGCGCTTCCTCCGTGCTCGTGGCGTTTAGCATGTCTTCATAAGCAGCCTGATATTCGTCCCAATGTGCCCGCTCTTTGAGGTCGGCCAGTGAAAACTTCCAGTTCTTCTCCGGATCATCCAGCCGTTTGAGAAATCGCTGCCGCTGCTCCTCGCGCGAAACGTGCAAGAAGAACTTCAGCACGCGCGTGTTCTCGCGTGAGAGCGCTTTTTCGAAGCTATTGATGTTCTCGTACCGTGACTTCCATAACTGGCTCAGGTCCTTCTTGTGCCGATCTTGTGCGAGCAACTGGCCGTCAAGAAACTGCGGATGAACTCGAACGACCAGCACTTCCTCGTAATACGAGCGATTGAAAATCGCCATCGTGCCAGCGGCCGGCAGCACCTTCATTGGCCGCCAGAGGAAGTGGTGCAACCGCTCCTCTTCTGTCGGCGCTTTGAAGCTGTAGACATCCACGCCCTGCGGATTGACGCCGGACATGACGTGCTCGATCGTGCTATCCTTGCCGGCTGCATCGAGCGCCTGAAAGATGATGATCAGCGCGTACTGCTTGCTGGCCCAGAATACGTCTTGCATCTCGGCCAGTTCGGAAACGTCCTCGAGCAAGGCGATCTTAGCCGCCGCTTTGTCTTTGAAGCCGGCCGTGTAGCCGGTGTCATAGTCGGCCAAATGGATTTTCTTTCCTGGCGGAACCAGAAACGGCTTATGATCCAGGCGGTGACCTTTCGGCATGGTTATTTCTTCCCGATCTATTTGGTTGATTGGCTTGGCTTCGTTTTATTATGCTTCAACTCATCCCGAATCTGCATTAGAATTTCGTAATATCGCCACGCCGCGGGCGAATCGGAGGCTTGGTGGTGATCCGGTTTCAATACGAGATCGCCTGTTGATAGCAGCACGCGCTCGACGTTCGGGTTCTGTCGCACTTTCTCTCGCGTCGCTTCGACGATCAGCCGATAGTGTTCGCCTGGCCTAGCCGGACGGTAAGGCATCTGTTTTCCCTCGAATGTGACCCAATCGAGGCCCATCTTTTTCATGTTTTGGCTGGCCAGGTCGCCTGCCTTCTTCGCGTCGAAAGCGGTTAGTTGGGCCACTTCCTCGCGTTTATATTTCCACTCGATCCCAGCAAATGTCGCTCGTGGATCGTCGGAGTTTTCCGGGTACTTCATCATCTGCCAGAACCCCTCCAGACTGGCGTACTTTTTGCCGCGAAACGTGAACGGGGTGGCCGCGAAGTTTGACAACAGCCCCAGCTCGTTTCGCTTGGAAAGAATCACCTCGCCGGGCCCAGCCTCTTGCGGCAGGATTTCCCATTCCGGTGCGCCTTTCTTCGGCGCCGGCGTCCACCAATTTGCCGGGTAGCCTACATCACAAATTGCCGCTTTGGCCGGCGCTGTTGCAACCCCTTCTGCACAAACAATGCTTCCAGCTACCAGCAATACGAACGCCGCGACAATGAGGTAAGGAGTTCGCATACTGAGTAATGCTCTCTAATCCGTTCCCAGCACCACCCACATCAAAATCGCCGACGCCGTGCCATCCATTGTCGGCTCATTGGTCGAGTAGTCATGGATGTCGTCATGAAAAACGGCCTGTTCATCCTGGAACGCCGCGAGCGGGTCGGGCTCGCGAATCGTTACGCCTCTTAGGTTGCTGAAGATCGACCGCGCGACCGGCCCGTCGACCAATCCGCCCCGCACTGGCCGTTTTAGCGATGTGCCAAATAGATGCACGTCGCGGGGAAACTGCCCGCTCGCTGGAATCTCGGTGAACATCGAGAACCCCCAGGGATTGGTTCCCATCAGCCAATCACGGTGACCTGCTGTGAATTCGCGATACTTCGAATCGCCAGTCATGCGTTCGTACATTGCGCATTGCGTTGCCAGCGCGACTGTCAGGTTATTCGAGCACCAAATGAACGGTACGCCGATGCCGTACGGATTCCCTTGACTCACCTTCACGCAGGCATCAATTTCGCTGCGATAGTACCCCGCCAATCGTTCTTGATCCTTCGCATCGACCAAATCATACAACCGAAAATGACCGACGTTCATGAACGGATAGTATTGGTAATGACCTGCCTTGGCCTTCCCGAACCAACCTTCCGTACCAGCCAACTCGGCATAGTGCAACGCGTCTGTTCGATATTTGGCGTCGCCCGTGGCCCGGAGCAGTTCGGCTGCGCCCCACTCCATATCGTCGGCCCAGGTCGTCTCGGCATACCGATAAGGCGCGCTGTAAGAGTTGCCCTGTTGCACCCCTTCTTTCGCTTTCCCCATCGCGTAAACTTCCTTGCCGGCCGCCAGGCACTTCTCTGCGTACGGCCGCATCCGCGGATCGTCCTTCCACGCCTGGTAGGCCAGCCCCATCGCCGCGGCATATCGCCCCGCCAAATTCGCGACGCCATCCGATTCGCT
>CAZGMU010000002.1:27822-30888 GCA_964526975.1 uncultured Planctomycetaceae bacterium | reverse complement strand
CGGGCCGGTAGCTCCCTTTGCCCCAGCCGTAGTCGACCGTTTCCTCTTGCGGCAGGCGGAAACCGGTCGAGTGATCGCGATCGTCGGCCACCTGGTGATAAAGTTGGTCCGGCGCCGGATGCAACCGCAACATCCAGTCGAGTCCCCACCGTGCTTCATCAAGCAGATCCGCAATCCCATTGGCGCCGGCTTGCCCCAGCGAATTCACCCGATCCCCAAACACCGCCTGCGGCTTAGCGTCACCCCCCTTCCCCAACTGATACGCCAGCAACATTTGCGCGGTTGCATTGCTCGATGTGAGCAAATACTTCAACTGATCACCCGCATCGTGCCAGCCGCCGCGAGCATCGATGTAGCTTCCCGCCGGCATCGGCCCATCAACCGTCCGCCCGTCGAACGAATGGCACACCGCATCGACAAACGGGTTGTACCCACACCGCTGCTGCCGCATGAACTCCAAAAGCTGGTCTGGCAAGTCAGCATAGATGGCCGTACCGACACGAAACTTCGTCGACTTCGCATCGCCGAGCCGTACAAAATACTCCCCCACGGCAGAGAGCTTGGAAAAGTCCAGGGCCGCGTGATGGTTGAACTCGCCCCATTTCCGTTCGTTGGCGCGAGACTGCCCTTCAAGGACCACCTTTTGCGTTGCCGCATCCACAACCTCAAACTTCGTCGGCAGCGACCCGCGTCCCATCGCAACGGCAACCTTCGCATCCTGTGGCCGATACCCTAATTGATTGACGCGAATAAAAACATCCTCCGCCATCGCCTCCGCCGCGATCAGCGTGGCGCATCCTACAAACACCAAGGCCGAGATTCTATTCACTTTGCGTTCCCTTACATCCTTTGCGCCTTAACGCCTCTGTGTGAGGCACCTCTTTCCTCACCGTTTCCCCTGCCGCGTCGCCTCCAACTTCGCATCATCCAAGTCCAATCGATACAAAATCTGATTGTATTCGTAACGTGGCGTTGGTTCGGGATGATTGGCAAATGTTTTTGATCGCGTTCCCTCAAATAGCAGAATCGGCGAGTCGGCCGGCGTAAACTCTGGATGCATCCGCGGGTTGTAAAACGCGTAGTTGTCGTGCGACAAAACCTTCACCGCCGGTCCCCACGGTCCCAACGCCGATTCCGCCTCCGCATACCAGATTTCGCCGAATGCCGAGGGCGCGCCGAACGACTGCATGAAGATCGTCACCCATCGCTTGCGATAGGTGTTCCAGGCAATTGAGCCCGACGCCGGCTTCACTGGCTTTCCATCCGTCGCCGAGACCAACAACTCCTGCGGATCGAGTTTCTCCCACGTCGCCGGGTCTTGCCATGCTTCGAACGTCGCCGGGCAGCGCAGGTCGGGCAACGGGTTGCCGAACAAGGCCCACTTCTTACCCTGTTCGTCCTCCATCATCGCCGGTTGCCCCTGCGGTATCGGCGGATGCTTGGGCGAGGCCTCCGATTTTGTCCAGATCGTGCGCAGGTACTCGAAGTTGGCCGTCTCTGGATTCCAAACGCACAAGCCACACTCGTAACCCTCGAGCGGCGGCTTGATCTTCATGTAGCTCGCCACCAACCGTTCCGTGCCATCTTTATCCGGTAGCGTCGTGTATCCGCTGAGCCACGTGGGGCCATCGCCCGGCATCTTCGCAACATTCCGCGGTCGCCCCCGATCATTCACAAAGTAATCAAACTTCACCCGCACCGGCGGCTCGAGCTTCTCGATCGGCCGAATCGCTGTCGTCGCGCTCGACATATGAAAAATCCCCAGCGGATAGTTGGCGAAGTTCGTATCGCCCCAGGCCCAATACATCCGGCCGCCGTATACGGCATTCTGCACGCTATCGCAACCGAGCACGCCACTCTCTTTCCAACCGCGCTCGAGGCCCAGCTTCTGGCTTTCGCCAAATACCCCCGCGCCGGTCAGTCGTCCCAATCGCTTGGCAATACTCGTGCGATTTACTTCGACCGTGAGCGTCTTCCCCGGTTGCGGCGTCAACCGAACGCCACGCAGCGCAAAGCCATCGGCCGGCACTTCATAGCCATCTCCCGCCACCGCAAACCACGTCTCTTGCCCCAGAAGCTCTGGCAGATCAAACGCGATCCGCCCTGCGTTATCCGTGATAAAACGGACATCGTGAATCGTACGCAACTCGACCATCGGCACTGGCCAGCCAGTTCCCTTCTCGATGACCTGAATGGCGCATGGAACTGGTCGCTCGCCTGCATGAGCAAGTGACGCTGCGAGCGCAGCAACAAGCGACACAACGATGGCCAAACACTGCTGGATGATAAATCTCGACATTTGCCGACTTCCGGTTGCCTCTGCTAACCGCGATTATAAGTGGAAATTATATCCATGGCGAACCTTACGTGATTTGCCCGCGTCCTTGCGGTGCCTTATGCAAGCGACGTATCCTGTTGGCTGCCTATACTTCCACTATGAAATACTTGAAGATTCTTTTCATTATGTGCGCGGCCTCATTCTTTGTTGGTTCCTCGTCTGCCGGTGCGGCCGAGCCGACCGTTGCTCCCTACGGCACCTGGCGTTCGCCCATCACGCCGCAAATGCTTGTACAAGGGACTGTGCGATTCGGCGATGTGGCTGTCGATGGCGAGACGTTGTATTGGGTCGAGGGACGACCTGAAGAGCAAGGCCGCTGCGCGATCGTTCGCCGCACGCCCGACGGCAAAACCACCGACGTACTCCCTGCCCCCTTCAGTGCCCGCACAACCGTTCATGAGTACGGCGGTGGCGCGCTGTTAGCGGCAGGTGGAACCGTCTACTTCACCAACTACGCCGACCAGCGTCTCTGGCAAATCAAAAATGGGCAGCCGCCGGAGCCAATTACGGCTGAGTCGAAGCTGCGGTTTGCCGATTTCATCCACGACGCTGCGCACAACCGCCTCATTGCTGTTTGTGAAGATCATTCGGTCGGTGGCCACGAACCAGCAAACCGTATCGTGGCAATTGATTTAACAAATGGCAAAGTTTCGACACTCGTTGAAGGCGCCGACTTCTACTCGAACCCGCGTCTGAGTCCCGATGGCCGCCAACTCGCCTGGCTTGCT
>CAZGMU010000002.1:26836-27790 GCA_964526975.1 uncultured Planctomycetaceae bacterium | reverse complement strand
CATGCCCTGGGACGACACGGAGTTGTTCGTCGCTCCGGTAACGAGCGACGGCACGCTCGGCAAACCACGCAAAGTCGCTGGCGGCGCCGATGAGTCCATCTTCCAGCCAAGCTGGTCGCCGGACGGCACGCTCTACTTCGTTTCCGATCGCACGAATTGGTGGAATCTCTACGCCGAGCGAAACGGAAAAGTCGAGGCCATTCTGCCAATGGAAGCCGAGTTTGGCGCGCCGCAATGGGTCTTCGGTACGACGACCTACGGCTTCCTGCCAGACGGCTCCATCGTCGCCCGCTATACAACAGGCGGTAAGTGGTTTCTCGCGCTCATCGATTCCGCCACCGGAAAGCACGAGCAGATCGACTTGCCCTACTCCACGATTTCGAGCATCCACGTAGTAGGTCCGCCGAGCCGAGGCGGACCTGATGATGAGGTGCCGCTCGGCTCGCGGCACCTACGGGCCTACGCGATCGCCGGTTCACCAACTGATCCCGAGTCGTTAATAGAAATCGATCTCACGACAGGCAAGTCGCAAGTGATCCACAAAAGCTCGCCCCTCACGCCCAATCCTGATTACACTTCTGTCCCGGAAGCAATCGAGTTCCCCACGGAAGGCGGCAAAACCGCTCACGCGTTCTACTACCCGCCCACCAACCGCGACTTCCGCGGCCCCGCCGGCGAAGCACCGCCCCTGCTCGTCCTGATCCACGGCGGCCCTACCAGCGCGACCGCTGCTCAGTTCCGCGTGACGACGCAATTCTGGACCTCGCGCGGCTTCGGCGTGTGCGATGTGAACTACGGCGGCAGTACCGGCTACGGCCGTGAGTATCGCAATCGTCTGCGTGATTCATGGGGCGTGGTCGACGTTCACGATGCTGTGAACGCCGCTCGCTTCCTGGCCGATCAAGGCAAGGCCGACCCCAAGAAACTCATCATCCGCGGCGGCAGCGCCGGCGG
>CAZGMU010000002.1:25079-26826 GCA_964526975.1 uncultured Planctomycetaceae bacterium | reverse complement strand
ACACCACGCTCGCCTGCCTCACATTTAGCGACGCCTTCCGCTGTGGAGCCAGCCTGTACGGCATCAGCGATCTGGCCCTGATGGTCCACGATACGCATAAGTTCGAGTCGCGTTACCTTGACCGTCTCGTCGGCCTCTACCCGCAAGACGAAGCCCGCTACCGCGAGCGCTCACCGATCCACCATCTCGATCACTTCCAACGTCCGGTGATCCTGCTGCAAGGGCTCGAAGACAAAGTCGTCCCGCCCAATCAGGCGGAGGTCATTCTCGATTCGCTAAAGAAGCGCGGAGTGCCCGTGGCCTACGTTCCCTTCCCTGGCGAACAGCACGGCTTTCGCAAAGCCGAGAACATCATCCGCGCCCACGAGGCCGAGTTGTATTTCTATTCGCGTATCCTGGGTTTTGAGCCTGCCGACGAGATCGAACCGGTTGAAATCTTCAACCTGCCGTAGCCCGTGACCGATTTCTACAGACGGACTAAAGTCCGCCCCACAACCCAGCCCTACGCCGGCATCCACCCTTTTCGGTAACTTTTCTTTACCCGCGCCGTCGCATCCGCGTGGTGCGTAAACTCGAGCGCCTTGCTATCCCACAGCAATTGCTCCTTCGGAAAGCGAATGGCAATCGCCCCGAGCAGCACCGCCTCGGTCAACGGGCCCGAGTAGTCGAAGTTGGAATTCGTCTTTCCACCATCCAGGCACGCATGGGCCCAGTCGGTGTAGTGATTGAGGTCGGGTAACTGCGGTAGTTTGTAGTCCTTGAACTTCTCGGTCGGGAATAACGAGGCATCCGCCCAATGTGGCAAAATCAGCGTCCCTTGTTCGCCGACGAATGCCGAGCCGGCTCCCGGCAGCTTGTATGCCTCTGGCAGGCCCAATCCCTCCTGGGCCGGCTTGTGCTCCAGCCCGTCGTACCAGGTGACGTCGACCTGCGCGCCCGCCGTCCGGCTGGTTCCCGGGAATGTGTACTTGATCTTCGATTTCCGTCCCCACGTTTCCTTATTCAGCGGCGGCGACTCGGCCTCGATCGATGTTGGCGAAGTCAGTTCCAGCGCCATGAACACCGGATCAAGAATATGGCAACCAAAATCGCCAAGCTGCCCCGTGCTGAAATCCTGCCAGGCCCGCCAGGTCCACGGATGATAGATCCCCTTTTTGAACGGCCGCTCCGGCGCGACTCCTAGCCACGCGTCCCAGTTGAGTGTGGGCGGCACCGGGTCGGTTTCCTTCGGCTGCGTTTCCACCACCAGCCAATCCATGCCGCCTGCTTGCCACGAGTGAACCTCCTTTACCTTGCCGATCGCCCCGTCATGAATCGCCTGCACCGCGTTGCGATACGCATGATGCGATTGAATCTGGTTTCCCATCTGCGTGACGACGCCCGCCTTCGTCGCCGCCTCGCGCATTTGCCGGGCTTCTTGCACCGAGTGGGCCAGCGGCTTTTGCACGAACACATGCTTTCCGAGCGCGATCGCCGCCAGCGCGATCGGCGCGTGCATGTGATCGGGCGTCGAAACGCTCACCGCGTCGAACGTGGCCGCCTTGTCCATCAGCCGGCGGAAATCGCTGTATTTCTCGGCCTTCGGAAATTTCTCCGCGGCCCAGCCCAAGTGGTCATGCGACGAGTCGACATCACACAGCGCCACCACCTCGACCCGCGGGCTCGCGCTGATACTCTGCAGATCGTCCTGCCCCTTCCCGCCATTGCCGATCGCCGCCAGCCGCAGCTTGCCATTGGCGTCGGTCGC
>CAZGMU010000002.1:16122-25069 GCA_964526975.1 uncultured Planctomycetaceae bacterium | reverse complement strand
GCCATTGAGATCTCCCGCGCCACCAGCCGCTTGCAGCTTAGGGCCTATACCGGCCCCTATCGCCCAAAACGCGGCGCCAGCCGCCGAAGTCCGCAAAAAATCACGACGATCAAGAAATGTCATTAGGTTGTCCTCCGCGACCTATCTAATCACACGAAACGCGCCTTTGCAACCAACCAGCCGCTTCCCGCCCTCCTTTTACGCAATTAAAATCAATCGGTTCCTGCTACACCACCTTCGGTCCTAATCCTTCCTTTCAGGTGCATCACCATGCCTACCCTCCCCCGCCGCTCGCGGCTTAGCGCGATTATCCTCCTAACTCTCTGTCAGTTCGCCCTTCCCCACCTCACCACCCACGCCCAAGAAAACAATCACCCCCCCAAAGGTTTCACCCCCCTTTTTAACGGTAAAGACTACGACGATTGGACCGGCGCTCGCACCGAAGACCCGCGCAAAATCAAGGCTCTCTCCGCGGAAGAACGCGCCGCCCATGAAAAGAAAATAAAGGAGGAGCTCCGCCAGCATTGGAAAGTCGAAAAAGGCGAGCTCGTCAGCGACGGCCACGAGCCCTATCTCGCCACCACTCGCGACTATGGCGACTTCGAGATGTGGGTCGATTGGAAGATCGGTCCCAACGGCGACAGCGGCATCTACCTCCGTGGCGTTCCCCAGGTGCAGATCTGGGATCCGAACAACAAGGATGTGATTCCGCTCGGCGCCGACAAAGGCTCCGGCGGGCTCTGGAACAACAAGAAGAATAAAAAAGACCCGCTCGTAAAAGCCGACAATCCCGTCGGCGAATGGAACCGCATGTATATCCGCATGGTCGGTCCGTACGTCACTGTCATCCTCAACGACAAGAAAGTCGTTGACAACACGATCATCGAGAACTACTACGACCCAAAGATTCCCATCTTCGCCCGTGGACCGATCTACTTGCAGACCCACGGCTCCGAAACACGTTTCCGCAACGTCTTCATCCGCGAGATTCCGCCGCTGGAAGCAAATGAGGAGCTTTCCAAAATCGGCGCGAACGACGCCGAGTTCCAATCACTTTTCAACGGCAAAGACCTCGTCGGCTGGACCGGCGCCACCGACAAGTACGAAGTCGTCGACGGCACGCTCGTTGCCAAGGCAGGCACGCACGGCAACATGTTCACCAACGACACGTACGACAACTTCACCGCTCGCCTCGAATTCAAGCTCCCAGCGGGCGGCAACAACGGCCTGGCCCTCCGCTCGCCCCTCACCGACAAGGAGGTTGCTTACGAAGGCATGGAATCGCAAATCCTCGACGACGCTGACCCAAAATACAAGAACCTCCACCCTTACCAGGCCCACGGCAGCCTCTATGGCCTCGCCTCTGCGCTGCGCGGTTACCTTCGCCCCGTCGGCGAGTGGAACTATCAGGAGCTCACCATCAATGGCGATGAAGTCAAAGTCGTTCTCAACGGCTACGAAATCTTGAACGCCAACATCGCCGAAGCTCGCCAGCACCCCATGGACGGCAAGGAGCACCCCGGCGCCTCTCGCACCGAAGGCCACTTCGGCCTCCTCGGCCATCAGGACCCCGTCGCCTTCCAAAACATCCGCATCAAGCGCCTGACTAACAAATAATCCGTAGCTGAATTCGCCAGAATTCAGATGCACCCAGTTATCCAACTAATCCCCCGCGGCCAATCTCCCGCCATGACCACCGATTCAGAATCAACGCCGCCTGATCCAACCGCTCAAACTCCAGCATCGGAGCCCGCCCCCATCGACCCGGCGATCCTCAAGTCCGCCTACAACGCCTTCAAGAAACGCTGGAAACTTACCCGTCTCGACTACGAATCGCGCATCGGCAAAAGCCCACTTTCGGGCTCGAGCTCCTCGATCGTCGGCATCACCGCTCCCAAGGAATATCCCAAAGCCGTCTGGGAAGAGCTCGCCAAACAAGGTCGCCTAAAACGCGCCGGCTCCGGCCTCTATTCTATGCCCTAACCCTTTCCCCCTCCCCGCCGCTCGCGGCTTAGCGCAATCCGCGCCCGCTCCAATCCAGAAGAATAACCACAGAGAGCACAGAGAGCACAGAGAAGACGAATGGCAGAAGATTTTGTCCGCAGATGGACGCAGATTAACGCAGATAAGAAAAAAGATGATCGACTAATACTTTAATCTGCGTACATCTGCGTCCATCTGCGGATAAATATTCTCTTCTCTGTGCCCTCTGTGTCTCTGTGGTGAATCTTCCTATTCTCCCGCTCTTAAAAAATTGCAAGTGGCCAAAACTGACGTATTGTATATTTGTTCAGTTATGCTAGGCTTACCCCCGCACGATCGACGAGAGGTCGTGATGGAAACCTGGAGCCCCGCGTTCTGGCAGGCGCCTGAGTGACTGTGAGCAGCAGCCCCTAACCCGGTAGCCACTGTCTTTCACACTCAACAGAGTTCAGAACGAGCCCGCGGCCTTAGCGCTCCCTCACTTGGCAGACCTCTTCGCCTATCGCGCGCCCCCGGACGTCCGGAAGATGACAACCGGAGGGGATCCCCTTCTTTTTTGCGAGAAAACTTGTGGGGCAGACATCCCTGTCTGCCAAACAAACCCAACCCCCTCACAACCCCGCTTGCGGCTTAGCGCCCCCAGCATCAGAAGGACGACTATCGAGATACCGCCAGTTCTTAATAAACGAAATCAAATCGGCCATATCCTGCATCGGAATATCTTTCTCGAGCCCTTCGGGCATGAAAGACACGCCGTTGTTGCGCAGATCGTCGATCTCATCGCGCCGTAGCGTTTCGGACTTGCCCTCTTGCTGCTTCAGCGTGATCGAGGTCGAGGTCTCCGCCGCCAGGACTCCCGTATGAGTGAGCCCGTCGGCCGTGATCGCGGTATAGCTGTAGTAGTTCGAATCGATCGCTCGATTCGGTTGCAAAATATCCGTTAGCAATTGCTCCGGCTTGCGCTCGCGCGAGTCGGAAATATCTGGCGCGAATTGCACGCCCGTATCGCCGATTTTATGGCACACCGAGCAGCGATTCTTGAACACGATCTTGCCTCGCGCCGGATCGGCGCTCAACTTCAGCGTCGGCTGATATTCGGCCAACACTTTTTCCCGGTCCGCCGGAATCGACGCGGCCAGAATTTTCTTGGCCCGTGCCGCGATGCCCCCGTCCTTGTGTTTCAGCAACTGTTCAACATGGATTCGATCGACCACAGAGGCCTTGAGTCGCCCAGCCTCGATTTCATCCAACAACATTCCGGTCCGCTTGGGATTGGCAAAGATTCCATCAATCACGGCCCGCTGCACGGCCGGCGTCTCGCCATAGAATTGCGCGAGCAATTCCTGCCAGGGGGCGGCATCCGTTTGCTTCGCCAGCCCGGCAATTGCCCGCAGGCGGACAGGCTGATTTGCATCCGCTTTCGCCAACTGCCGGATGACATCCGCGTATTTGCTATCGATCGACAAGAGGTCAATCGCGACACACCGCACGGCTTCCTTCTGCTCTGGATTGGTCGCGTCGGCAATCGCCGACTGGAACATGCCGTCGAGCGACTTCCGCGTTTCGTCATCGAGCGATTTACGGATATCATCGAACGAAATTCTTTTCCGATGGGCTTCGTTCAGGAAGCCGATCAGTCCCGATCGGCCAAATTCTGCGTTCGCCACGAGCGCCGCGATCGCTTTCGATCGTTCGCTCGGCTCGATTGTCGACGCCGCCAGCCGCGCCAGCCGCTCGATAAACATCTCCGGCTTCTGGATGTTCTTTCTGAGCAGGTCGCCCCGGGTTAGCATCTCGGCCAGGACCGTGCCGCCCCGGCTGCCAGCCGCCACGAGCATCGCATCGATTTCCCACTCGTCCACCTTATGTTTCGGCGCCTGCGGCAATGGCCGCGCGACAAGCAGCGCATTGAACCTTACCCTGGCATCGGGGCTGTCCGCCGCCAGTTGCCCAATCCGCTCGCGCAGCTTTGGCGAGACCGCCACAAGCGAATCCGCGGCCAAAATTGCCTGTTCGATGATTCGCGGATCACGGTCGTCACACAGCTTGAGCAACATTTCCTCATCGCCGGCGCCCAAGCCTTCCAGCAATCGAATTGCCCGGATTCGACCTGCTTGCGAAGTCGAGTTCATCGCCAGGTCTTTCAGCCGGTCCGCAATTGTCGGGTCTTGCCGCTCGAGCAGCAGCCGGGCCGCGGTCTCGCGCCGCCACGAGTTGGGGCTCGCCAGTTCGGCCACGAGCGATTCACTCGGCATCTGAGAGAACTTGGGGAGCGCTTTCCGTGGGAAAGTTTTCGATGCCACGCGGTAAATCCGTCCCTTGTCGATTCCCGCTCGCAGGTTCGGCCGATTTTGCAGCTCCTCCGGCATCCAGTGCGGGTGCTCGATAATCTGCCGGTACATGTCGACGACGTAGGCCGCCCCGTCTGGCCCCACTTCCATATTCACCGGGCAGCTCCACTCATCGCGCGACGCATAGAACTCGGTCTCTTTGCTCGTCGGCTTCGAGGTGAACGTCACGCCGTCCGGCTTCATGGTTTCGCGATGGACCACTCGCGCCGTCGGATCACAGGTGAAAATACTTCCGTAATACTCGGCCGGCAGCGCATCGCCTCGATACACGTTCACGCCGCAAGCCGCCGTGAACTGACCTTCGTGCAGGTTCGATGTGACCCAGGTTCGCCCAATCGAATGCAGCCGCGAATTTTTGCCCGCCGTCGCCACGTCATGAGCCACTTTGTTCACCACCACAGCCGGGTTCAGTTTGAGTTTCTGATCCTCCAGCACCACATGAATTGCCGGATTGCGATTCGTGCAGACAAACCGGTTGCCGTAGTCGTCCATCGTCAAACCAAATTGCCCGACTCCCGATACGCCTTCGAACGCCCGCGTGCGCGGATCGAAGCGGAAGTCGCGCCCGCTGATCGAGATCGTTCCCGCATCAGGCCAACGCGCATCGCGCACTTTGCCGCCGAGCAGCCCGTTCGCCACATAGATATGGTTGTCGAGCCCCAGCGTCGGATGATTGGCTCGCAGTTGCTGATTGCCTTCCGAGAAGCCGGTGTACCAGGTTTCGATGTGGTCCGCCTTGTCGTCGCCGTCCGTGTCTTTCATGTAAGCGACCTGGCCGGCCATCGTTACGAAAACGCCTCCCTTCCACGGCTGCAAACCCGTGGCAAACGACAATCCGTCGGCGAACACCGTGGCCGTTTCGAAGAAGCCGTCGCCATCCTTGTCCGTCAAAATAGAAATTCGCGACTGCTGGGGAAATTCCTTGGTTGGCCCGGTCGGGTAGTCGCACATCTCGACAACCCACATCCGGCCCTCTTCGTCGAAGCGAATCGCCACGGGGCTCATCACATCCGGCTCGCTCGCCACCAGCTCGACCTTCAAACCTGGATCGACAACGATCTGTTGAAGCGATTCTTGCGGCGGCAGCGCCACGCTCGCCTTCTGCGGATTGGGATCGACCGCCGCCAATAATTGCCCAGAAAGAACAACGGCGCCTGCCACGCCAGCGGCCACACGCCCGAGAAAATCCAAACTCATTTCAGCTCCTTCAACAAACCGACTGCTGCTTCGACCAGCTTCTCGCCCGTGCCGCGCTCGACGCGTGAGTTCATCACTTCGTAACTGCCTTCGAGGAACGCCTGCTTCGTGGGGATGTACGCCACCGATTCATTGGATAATTCGATGACCAGCGTTGTTTTGAAAGGCGAAGCCGCCTTGATCGCCAGCCCCAGGTTCACGAATATCTCCGACGGCAACATCACGATCGCCGTGTCATTATCCAGGCGATACGCTTGTACTTCGAGCGGAATTGTGTCGCCCCAGCTTTTTCGTAGCAGCGCTAAATCGGTCACTCGACAGGCATCCACGGCATCGGCAAACGGAAAATCCTTCTCGGCCACTCGCGGCCTTGGCAAGATCGGCCTCGGTGATCGCCTGCAGCGCTGCCGGCACTTTCGTACTACGCACCGCGAGCGACGGCTGTTTGATTGGGGCGAGGTCGCCTTTCTCGATCGCCTGGGCCACGGTGTCGCCCAGCATCGAACCTAGCTCCTCTGCCCTCCGCTGCTCATTCACCGGCTTGCTGACATCTCGATGGTTGATATCGCCACAGGTGCCCGTGCCGAATAGCGTTGTGAACTCCTGTCCAAATGTTCTTTTCATCCGCTGATCGAGAAAATGAATATAGTCCGCCGAGTACAACGTGCCGCCGCCCGAAGTGTCTGGATGCATCGCGAACGAAACAATTGCGGCCGAGGGCTTCTTCGCGCCAGTCTTCGTAAGCGTGACAATTCCCACCTGTGGATCGATCGGCCCGGCCGGTTCGACGATATCCGGGCTCTGCAAAGCCGGATTCGGTCCTCCCGTGCCATGCCAGCCTGGAGCTCAACCGGCGCGAGCGCCGCCTTCGCCTGGACGATCGCACCAGCGATCTTCTCGACAAGCGTGCGCTGATATTCAGCACAGTCGTACGGGTCTTTGCCGAATTTCGCGACCGCCTCGGCATGCCAGAAGTCGTTGATCGACATGAAGAATTGCGGCCCGGTATGCGTATGCGTGCCGGTGATCGAGATATGCTCGATCGGAATGCCGGTCGCCTCGCTGGCCTTCTTCCGCGCGGGCAACGTTTCCGTGGAGGGAATCCCGACCAGATCGCAAAACACAAACGCGGCCGACTCCTGGCCCTGTTGAAGCACGATCGCTCGGGCGTGCAAAGGGTCCTTCACGCCGGTGCTCAGCCGCTCGTAGAAATAGCCGTGCATGCGGAACGGAATCGGCGGTGTGATGTCGACTACCGCCACGCCGGCCTGCAATTCATGCGCTGCTTGCGCCAAAGCGGGACCGAAAAGAAGTGCGGCCAGAATGAGTACAACACAACGAAAACGGCTCATTCGAAATACCCGAAACTCATCGGCCACGAAAAACACGAAGGGGTGTGAACACTCCTTAATTCCAATTCTTCTATTTCATCATAAACAAAATGTCTCGATTTCACTTTTTCGTGTCTTTTTGTATTTTTCGTGGCTATTGCCTGGCGGTCTTGGGCTTTGGCCCCTTTTCGAGGGGCCACAACTCCCATCGCCGGTAAAAGATTTCGGCCAGTTCCGACTGCAACTGGATCCGTCCTTCGCGTGGCAGCACATCGAACGCCTCGTTCACTTTCGTGCCATTGACGAAGATCTCGATGTGGCCGTCGTCGCAAAACACATCGACCCGCGTCCACTCGCCATGCGGGCTTTCCACGTCGTTCTTGCCGCGGAATCCGCGCTTATCTTTCCAATCCGGATCTCGGCCATACCAATTGATCCGCTTCATCTTCCCGCGTCCAAATGTTTCTTTGTTGCCATCCTTCTGCCAGATGACTTCGCCATCGCGATCGCGGCCGACGTTACAAGTCAGTTCGACGGGCACCCGCTTCCCTGATTCATCGGGGCCGCCCACGGGAAGAAAATCACCCGCGCCCCCCTCAATGATCTGCACTTCGATCGAGGGCATCCAACTGCCCCCGAAGCCGCCGTCCTTGCCGTTGCTATGAACGAGCACGCCGGAGTCGCGAGCTTTATCTTCTCGGCCATGCCACGTGCGCTCGCCGAACTTGTACTCGACTACCATATGGTAATCGCGATACCGTTTGTTCGTCGTGATGCAGCCGTAGCCGTCGCCGCTGACATGAATCGCTCCGTCCGAAACGGTGAAAACCTGATGTGGATCGTCGCGCCCGCTTTCTTTCAGCCAGGTATAGGTATCGCCCAGTGTTTTGCCGTCGAACAGTTTGATGACGCCGTCTTTGGGTGTGATGGCGTCGCTAACGACCGCGCTGTTTGGCGCATCCGCGGCGCGAGAGACGTTCGTTGCTAGGGCGAGCGCCGCACCAACAAGAAAAGGCGCTGCGTGCTTTGTAAGCGGCACTAAAAGCGTTTGAAAAACCCGCAGCGGCCTGTTGAAGTGCTGTCGAATTCTCACGAAGCCAGCTACACGAATCGCACGAACACACGACGGCATATGGTCACCTTTAATGTTAATGCATTTCCGCTTCGACCGTTCCGATTCCGTCGCGGAAGTAATTGAATTTCACGCGCGGATGATCGGCCAGTAGCGACATCGGCACGCTCGCATCCGGCACGCGCTTGCTGATCATCAATGCTGTCAGCCGCATTCCAAACGGGTTGTCATGATGACCTGGGTGCCAGATCGAAACACAATCGGCTTTCCATGTTTCATACGGCCCGACGGTCGCCGCTCGGGTCGGCACTTGCGGCACATAGCCGCCGCCTGAGGTACGGGCATTTTGAATTACGGTCATCGGGTGGAGATCGGTGATTCGGGTTTTGAGCTGCAAGTATTTTCCCGGCGGCGGTGGCGCGTCTTTCCATTCACCTTCACGTTTTGGCGGGTCGTTGAATGCCCAGTGTTTGACTTCGCCCTGCCCGCCTTGCATGAGCAGGCAGCGAATTTCGTCGTAGCTTTTCGAGTACGCTTCCAAGTCGGTTGGAAAATGAATGTTTGCCTTCGGCATTTGCAATTCGGGCCGAATGCGGTTGAAGCATAGCTCCATGTCGGCCTTCGCAAACGACAACGGATGATCGATCGCAACCGGCCGTTCGTTTTCGATCCACTCGTCCATGCCCCAAAAGTGCGCGTTATGCAGATCGAGGTCGAGCGCGTTTACCATTCGTGCCACAAGCGGCAACTGCTCGGTGGGGCCGATGGGTCCGCAAATGCCGGCCGGGTTATCGGCCGTCGCTTGTTTCCAGGCATTGATATACTCGAGCGCTTCGGCGCAGTAGAACTCCTC
Organism: uncultured Planctomycetaceae bacterium; assembly: GCA_964526975.1. GTDB lineage: Bacteria > Planctomycetota > Planctomycetia > Pirellulales > Lacipirellulaceae > JABDGM01. The sequence goes on along the minus strand of CAZGMU010000002.1, from coordinate 16,282 downwards.
GATCGTGTCGTAGATCGTGACTTCGAAACCGGGCCGCGAAAGTTGCTGAAGATCACACGGGCCGAGCCGCGCCGCATCAGCCAAAAGCGAGTTGTCGAGCGTTGTATAGTCCCACCACCCCGGCGCGACTTTGCTGATCGGTCTGGCCATATTCGGGCAA
>CAZGMU010000002.1:10192-16112 GCA_964526975.1 uncultured Planctomycetaceae bacterium | reverse complement strand
ACCTGTGTTGCAATTCAAGTGTGAATTCATACAGAGACGCAGAGAACGCCGCTAATGCTCAAGCATTTCACGGCGCTCTCTGCGCCTCTGGGTAAGTCAATTATCGTGAACCACCAAACATTTGCGACAGTAAGTCCGCCTGCGGGAATGGATGCCCACGATGCTGCACGAATGCTTCCGCGTACTTCACCCCGACCAAGCCGCCGCGAGCTGTACCGAAACGCTTCATCGCTTCGACGTATTCGTCCATTCCATGATGAGCCCGCAACCATTCACGTTGCGAGACATGGCAGACGAGCATCTCGACCTTACGGTCGAACTGCGGGCTGACGTCGACGATGGTCGTGGGCGAAACAAGCTCGCCCGAGTACGGATCGTGTGAACCAATCGGATCGCAATAGTATAGCCAAGGGATTGCCGATCCGTCGACTAGGGGAAGCTGGGAGGCATTTGGAATCGAATAGCTGAACGCCGCCGCTCGGGCCAGGGTATGCACCATTTCATGGTCCAGCATGTAATCGTGCCGGGGATGCGTGAAAAGCAGCGTCGGAGCGACACGGCGAAATAGGTCCGTCACCTTGCGGATCGTTGGCTTGTCAAATACCAGGTTGACATCCGGTTCGTCGAGGCAATGGTAGGTGGCCCCGATTTTGGCTGCTGCGGCAGCGCCCTCTTGAAAGCGGATGGCGGCGATCTCGGCCTTCGGCAACGTGGCCGAGCCGCAGTCGCCGTTGGCGACCGTGGCAATATGAATTTCCCAACCGGCATCGGCCAGGCGGATAAGCGTGCCGCCGCATTGAAACTCGGCATCGTCGGGGTGGGCTAGAAGCGACAGGGCGACCCGGCGCTGCGGTAGAGAACTCATGAATGCGTATCCAAAAAACTGTGCGCGCTACTCAGCATTGGCGATTCGCTGGGCTGCTCGTTCGAGCGACGCCTGCGAGCGCTTGCCCTTGGCCTTTTTCATTAAGTGTTGGGCGCCCCACAGCGGCGGCACATTTGATTTATTCCATTCGTCCCAAGCGGCTTGAAGTGCTTTCGCCTTTTCGGGCTCCGATTTGATCAGATCATTGCTTTCGCCGGCATCGGTGGCGAGGTTGTAAAGCTTGGCTTCGGTGGCGGTGCCTTTCATGCCGTCGACGACGGGATCGTAACGAACGAGCTTCCAGTCGCCTTGGCGAATCGCCATTTGATCGCCGAAGCGCCAGTACAAAGCGGAGTGGGGCTGCTCTTTGTTTTTATCCGTGAGATAGGGCAGCAAATCGACGCCATCGAGTTTCGCATCGGCATTGGCTTTCACGCCGGCCACCGCAAGCGCTGTCGGCAGGATATCGAGCTGAATTACTGGGTTATCGTACACTTTGCCCGCAGGTACATGCCCGGGCCATTTCACCAGGAACGGCACGTGGATGCCGCCTTCGAGCGTGGTCCGTTTCGAGCCACGAAACGGGGCGTTGCTCGACGTGTTCACCGTTGTTCCAGGCATGGTCGGGCCACCGTTATCGGCAATGAAAAACACCAGTGTGTTGTCTTCGAGGTCCTTATCGCGCAACGTTTTCAGAACATCTCCGATCGCTTCATCCATGGCGAGCATCATGGCCGCATACGTGCGCCGTTTTTCGTCCTTGATGTCTTTGAGCTTTGCCAGTCGATCATCCGTGGCGTTCATTGGCGTGTGGACCGCGTTGAACGCCAGGTACAAGAAAAATGGTTTGTCAGGCGTTTGATGCTCGATGAAGTCGATTGCCTCGCGCTTGAACGCATCGGTCAGATATTCTTCTTCGTGGATCGTTTTATTTTGCCGGCGCAGGGGAGGTTTCGCACTAGAGAAGTAGCCATGCATGCCGCCGAGGAAGCCGAAGGATGTTTCGAAGCCACGATTTTGTGGAACGTACGGCAACTCGGCTCCGAGGTGCCACTTGCCAACCCAGCCAGTTTTGTAGCCGGCCGCTTTGAGTCGATCGGCCATTGTGGTTTCTGTAAGCGGCAGACCCGGCGCCCAATCGGCTTGGGTCGCCGCAGCGGTTTGCGGTTTTGCGTTTTTCTTGCCATTAGCAGGTTTTACGCCTTTTGGCTCTTCGCCTTTTGGATTGAACTCGTGGCCGAAACGTGTCTGGTAGCGACCGGTGAGCATTCCGGCCCGCGACGGCGAGCAATATGGGCCTGATACGTAACCATTCGAGCAACGCGTGCCCGACGCGGCCAGCTTATCGATGTTCGGCGTGGGGATGTCTTTGCAACCGTTGAGGCCGATATCGGCGTAGCCCATGTCGTCGCCGACGATCAGAAGAATGTTCGGTCGAGTGTCGGCCGCAAGAGCGGTGACCGATTGTAGAGTAATCGCAAGAAAGAAGAGGAACGCAAACTGGCTCGCCTGTCGTCTCATCGAATAGTCCTCGCCTGGAAGAGAAGATGTGATTCTAACGTAATGAACCACGGCTGCATGTCAAGGTTGCGGGCAAGATACAGCACGGGGTGCCATGCCCACGGCTTGGCGTGGGCATGCCGAAATGTTATGGAAACATGGCCACTCCGAGCAGTGGTCATGGCACCCGAAACTAGTCGCCGTGATAGCGAAGCGATACGAGAATGCACGGTCCGCCGGCGATTACGTTGGCGCCCGCTTCTTGGGCGGCTTCGATGGCGGCATTGCTTTCGGCGCCGGGCTGCATCCAGATGTGCTGGATGCCTTTTTCGTTCGCTTCTTTCACGACGCATTCGGTTACTGCTGGTGGCGTGATGATCGAAACGCCGTCGATCTCGCCGGGGATCGACGCCAAATCCGGATACGCTTTCAGACCTTCGATTTCATCCGCCTTGGGGTTTACGGGGACGGCATCGTAGTGGTTCTGCTGATAAACGCGAAGCACCTTGTTGCCGTACTTGGCGCGGTCTTGTGAAGCGCCGACCACGGCGAAGCGTTTGCCTGCGAGAAATTTTTCGATTTGCTCTTGGGAAGTCATCCTATGCTCCTTCCTGTTTCTGTTTCAAAAGAATCTCACGCAAAGGCGCGAAGGACACGAATTTATTTACCACCAAGGACACGAAGAGCACGAAGAAGGACAAGCGAGCATTTTTGCCGTTGCTTTGAAGGCTCATTAGCGCCCTTGCTGCCTTTGTGGTTCAATTCGTTTTTTCTTTGCGTCTCAGCGCCTTTGCGTGAGGCCATTTATCGTTCCAACTAATTGAGGTCGTCCGGAAATTTCTTCATTCGGTTTACTTGCCGCTAGAGGAGTTGCAACAGGCCTTCTAGCGGAATATCGATCAGGTTTGGGCGGTGCCTCAGTTCGTAGCGCAGTTCTTTCATCGCTCGCTCCAAGAGGTAGGCCGTAAGCAGCGTTTCGAGTTCTTCGACTTGGGGCGGCAGGAAGTTGCCGGGGCGTGCTGTTTCCAGGTAGCTGCGCAAGAACGAGGCTGATACCCAATTGGACCAGAACCGCGCCCAATTGGCGATGGCTGGTTCGGCGTGCAGCACGATATGGGCCGCGCCTTCACCGGTCGTCGCCTTGTAAGCTGCATAGTGAAAGGACCGCAGCATCCCCGCCACATCGCGAAGCGGCGACGCTTTGATGCGGCGCTCGCTTACCGGCCGGCGTGAGTCCCCTTCAAAATCGATGAACACGAAATCCTTGCCTGTGTAAAGGACCTGAGCGAGGTGCAAGTCTCCATGGCAGCGGATTCGATCGGCTTGAAAGGCATGGCTGGTCAGCTTACCGAACTCTTCCACGAGAGCGCCTTGTTGAGCGAACAAGCGATCCGCGCGCGCTTGAGCGCTTTCACTTAAATGGTGTCGCCGGTTGCGAAGTAAGTCAAAAGTTTGGCGCATTTGATTACGCATTGATTGATACAAGCTGCGTTGATAGAGCCGATTGAAGGGCTCCGGCGTGAAGGCGGGGCCGTCGGCAGTGGCTAAAGCCAAGTGCAGTTCGCCGAGGCGCTGGCCGAGCAGCTCGGCATGGTGCAAGTAACCGCCGATCATTTCCTGAGCGAGTGCCGGCAACTCTAAACTGGCGAGATTCACTATATTTGCGAATTCGCGTGGCGGTGATTTCAACGATGAGTCGGACTCCGGATCCGTCGAAGCAGGCGTTTCCAACGCTTGAACACGTTCGAAGTAGCGCGCAAGCTCATCGTGGGTCAGCGTTTTAGCGTCGCTGACGTGTGCGATGTATTCATGTAGTGCCGCGATTGAGATTTGCGATCCAGCGTCACCACGATACTCGATCGCGCCGGCCAGTCTTGCGATCGATGGCTGCGACTGGTGCGAAGTGAGCGCGCGGCCAACTTCAAGCTCGGGATTGGAGCCTGGCGAGACACGGCGAAACAGTTTCAATATGAATCGCTTGTCAAACGTGACCGACGTATTGTGATGGGAACCGGTCGGAGTTTCGTGAGTGTCTGGGTTGGTCCACCCCTCGGCGAGCGGTGCGAAGGCCTCTGTGCGGATGCCGATCAAAGTGCCGTGCTCACCGCGCAATCGCGTTCCCTCGGCGATCGTGGCAAGCAGGTTCGGCCAAAGGCGCTCGGACCAGGTTGCTTCGCAAAGCGTCAGGTATTTGCCGTCGAACGAAGTATTGATGCGCACAATGCCGGAATGAGGATGCGTTTCAAGTTGCTTCGATGCGAGGTCTTCGTTAAGCAGCGCCACCGGAACGATGTAGGTATCTGGCTCGCCTTCGGAGTAAGCGACGCGAACGAACACGAGTCGTAGCGGCGGCTCGACAGCGGATGTTTCCAGGTCGAACGTATCGATCAGATCGACGCGCTGCAGGATGTGAGCCTTGGCGGCGAACCAGCGCTGTCGTCGCAGGTAGGATTCGAGGGCCGCGCAAAAGAGCTTGTGCCCCGCGCCGCCGAACAGCTCGGTCCAATTGGTGCGCGCGCGATAGTCAGGCAGCACGACCTGCGTTGCACCGCTGGATTGTTCTTCGTCGCAACCGAGGCAGAACCAGTAGAAGCCATGTGGGCCTAACGAAAGAGCATAAGGCTGCTCGCCGACCGTCGGGAACTTCGTCTGGCCGAAGAGCTCGACGGGCGTTTGCCCCGCGAAGCGAGAGAGGTCAAGCTCCACGTGCTGAGCCACGCGCGCGAGGTTGGCCACGACGAGAATCGTTTCGTTCTCCCATTGGCGCAGGAACGTGAAGACCTTAGAGTTCGCCGAAGAGATCGCCTCGAACGTGCCGCGGCCGAAGGCCTTGTACTGCTTGCGAACGTCGAGAATGCGGCGGGTCCACCAAAGCAATGAGTGTGGATTCGCGTGCTGCACTTCCACGTTGCGCATCTCGTAGTGGTACTCGGGATCGATGTTGACGGGCAAATACAGGCTCTGTGGATTCGCGCGAGAGAAGCCGGCGTTTCGATCAGCGCTCCACTGCATGGGCGTGCGCACGCCGTTGCGATCGCCGAGATAGTAGTTGTCGCCCATCTCGATTTCGTCGCCGTAGTACAGGATTGGCGTGCCGGGGAGCGACAGGAGAAGCGCGTTCATGAGCTCGATCTTGCGGCGATCGTTGCCCATAAGCGGGGCGAGTCGGCGGCGAATCCCGAGGTTGATGCGGGCTTTGGCGTCAACGGCGAACGTGCGGTACATGTAGTCGCGCTCCTCGTCGGTGACCATTTCGAGCGTCAGCTCGTCGTGGTTTCGCAGGAACGTGGCCCATTGGCAGCCATCGGGAGGCGCGGGAGTTTGTTCGAGGATGTCGATGATGGGTGAACGATCTTCGCGCTCGACGGCCATGAACAGCCGCGGCATCACCGGAAAATGAAAGTTCATGTGGCACTCGTCGCCGTTGCCGAAGTAAGCGGCAGCATCCTCCGGCCATTGATTGGCCTCGGCGAGCAACATTCGATCGGAGTAGTTGGCGTCGATATGAGCGCGCACTTCGCGCAGGAACGCATGAGTCTCTGGCAGGTTTTCGCC
>CAZGMU010000002.1:0-10182 GCA_964526975.1 uncultured Planctomycetaceae bacterium | reverse complement strand
AGAGATATGGAATCGCATCGAGCCGCATGCCGTCGATTCCCATGCCAAGCCAGAAGTCGACGACCTTGAGCATCGCCTCGTGAACGGAGGGGTTGTCGAAGTTGAGGTCGGGCTGATGGCTGAAGAAACGATGCCAGTAGTAGGCACCGGCGACCGGGTCCCAGCACCAGTTCGATGTCTCGTAATCTTGAAAGATGATGCGCACTTCAGGGTACTTGTCGGGCGTGTCGCTCCACACGTACCAGTTGCGCAAGTCGGAGCCAGCCGGCGCGCGGCGTGCGCGCTGGAACCAGGCGTGCTGGTCCGAAGTGTGGTTCATGACCATTTCGGAAACGATTTTCAAATCGCGACGGTGGGCTTCGTCGAGGAACTCTTTGAAGTCGTCGAGCGTGCCGTACTGCGGATTGACGTTCATGTAATCCGCGATGTCGTAGCCATCGTCTTTGAGCGGCGAAGGGAAAAATGGCTGCAACCAGATGGCGGTGACGCCGAGATCTTGAATGTAGTCGAGCCGGCTAGTGAGGCCGCGGAAGTCGCCGATGCCGTCGTTGTTGGCATCGCGGAAGGCGCGCACGTGAACCTGGTAGATGATGGCGTCTTTGTACCAGGGGGCGCGGGCAGTTGTGGCCGAGTTCGATTGTGCGGCGGGTGCCATGTCGTTGTTTGTCATCCTGCGATGGTGCGTTCCGATTCTTATGTAGCTGGATTCGCCAGAATTCAGATGAAGTAGAGAAGGGTCTCAATTCTGGCGAATCCAGCTACGAATTTTTGTGCTACTTTTCGTCAACTGCAAGCATAGCGGCTCGCGGCGATTTGATGCAGGGTCGACCAGGTTGGAATCTTATCGATCGACGTTCGATGTGGCACGGACTGAAGTTCGTGCTAGGTCGATAAGCGATCGAGCAAGCGGAGCAACTCCGACTCCAATTGTGGAAACGCATTTTCGGGCATCGCGCAGTCGAGATCGTGAACGTGCCAGTATTCGATGCGATCGCGCCAGACGGGGAACTTCATCAGGACGAGAGGCCGATGCTCGGCTTCCTTGACCGCGACGATCAAGTCAGCGGCAACGAGGTCTGCTTCGGAAAGGGGGCGCGGGAATCGTTGGTCAGGATCATGCTCAATCCCCTGCTCTTTCAGGCGAGCGAGCGTATAGCGCGAGATGGGGCCGTAGTTGCAGCCATCGAGAAGGAGGCCGCGCGAGTCGGCGGTCCAGTTAAGGCCACGCTGACTGGCTTGCCAGTTGAAATAAATTTCGGCGAATCGACTGCGGTAGTAATTGCCGGTGCAGAGGAAGAGGATTCGCTTCGGTTGATGGATCGTGTTGGTGGACATGTTTCGGAATGAAAGACAAGGCATTTACCACAGAGGCACGGAGGGCACGGGGAAGAAGTTTTATCCGCAGATAAACGCAGATGGACGCAGATAATTCAAGGCATTGTTATTCAAATCTTATCTGCGTTTATCCGCGTTCATCTGCGGTTCCTTAAATATTTTCTCTGTGTCCTCTGTGTCTCCGTGGTTAATTCTTCCTGTTTATCGTGCATGAGTGCTTGCAATAGTTATCTGGTGCGAACTACTTTGTCGGAGGTTACACTGGGTGGATTGTTTCTGTATAGGCCGGATTCAAGGCAGGATCACGCAGAGGCGCGGGGGCGCAGAGTACAAGATAGAATTCGAAACACTCATCTCGGTACTCGTGCTCGAATTAATCTGGGTTAGCGAAAATGAACATTCTTTCATTCTCCGCGACCACTGCGCCTCTGCGTGAAGCCGTATTTAATCAGACTGTGAAATTATGAGTTGCATTATGCGATCCAGACTATTGTTTTGGAGCCTGTGTTTTGTGCTTGCCATGCTTGTCGTGAGTTGGCCTGCTACCAGCGCGAGGGCCGGTGATTCGTGGGTGGATTACAAAGGAGGCGAGGGGCCGGGGCATGGGAAGAAGATCGTGCTGATTTCCGGCGACGAGGAGTATCGATCGGAGGAGGCGCTGCCGCAGCTTGGGAAGATATTGGCCAAGCAGCATGGCTTCGACTGTCGCGTGCTGTTCGCGATCGACCCGCAGACGGGAACGATCACGCCGAATAACCGGCAGAACCTTCCGGGGCTGGAATCGATCAAGGATGCCGATCTTATCGTGGTGTTCACGCGTTGGCGCGACTTGCCGGACGAGCAACTTGCGATCATGGATGAGTATTTGACGGCCGGCAAGCCTGTAATCGGGATTCGCACGGCGACCCACGCGATCAAGCCTGAAAACAAGGATTCGAAATGGGCGCACTACAGTGATGCGTATCAGGGCGACAAAAGCGAGTGGGCCGGCGGCTTCGGGCGCGTGGTGCTGGGCGAGCATTGGATCAATCACCACGGCAAGCACAAACACGAAAGCACTCGCGGCATGATCGCGCCGGGGGCCGCTGACGATCCGATCGTGCGTGGGATTCACGATGGTGATATTTGGGGATCGACCGATGTGTATAGTGTGCGCTTGCCACTGCCGGGCGACTCGAAGCCACTGATACTCGGGCAAGTGACCGCACGAAAAGGTGAGTATAATGAGTCGGATCCAAACTATGGGATGCGACCAGATGACGGCCCCGCGGTGAGCGGTAAGAACGATCCGATGATGCCGATCGCCTGGCGGAAAACGTATGAGGTTCCCGGTGGAAAGCCAGGACGGGCGTTCTGCTCGACGATTGGCGCTTCGGTAGACCTGTCGAACGAAGCGGTGCGCCGTTTGCTAGTGAATGCCGTATATTGGGGGCTGGGACTGGAAGACAAGATTCCGGAAAATGGAACCAATGTCGCGATCGTCGGCGAGTATAAGCCGACGCAGTATGGATTTCGTTCGGATGATTATTGGGCGAAGCGTCGGATGTCGCCGGATGAGTATCGGATGAAGGAATAATTGACGGAGCCATTTACGTGAACGCCGTCTTGGCCAATGTCGATCCACATGCGGCCCATCTCCGCCAGGAGTTGCTCGAGGCGAGTCACTATTATTCGGTCGACTACTTTTCGGCACGTGAACGATTTCTGGCGGCAAGCAATCGTTTGGGGCTGGCCCATCACTCGCTAAGTATTCACGCGCCGAGTCCGAATGACGAACCGTTGACGATCGACGTGACGGTGGCGGGCGATCCCAAGCCAAAGTCGGCGATTGTGTTGACGAGCGGTGTGCATGGCGTCGAGGGGCTGTTTGGCTCGGCGGTGCAATCGGCGCTCTTGGGGCAGCCGCCCTCAAGTTGGTGGCCGCCGGCGAATGCGGCCGTGGTGTTGATCCACGCAATCAACCCGTTTGGGTTTGCCTGGCGTCGGCGATTCAATGAAGACAACGTCGATTTGAATCGCAACTTCTTGTTGCCGGAGGAACAGTACAGCGGCTCGCCGCCGCTTTCGGCCGCATTTCGCAATGCCATGAAGCCCGGTCGGCCACGGACGCGGTTCGGCTTTTGGACCGCTCGGTTCGCGCTGTTGGCGATGCGTCATGGCATTCGATCGTTTTGGGAAACGCTGCCGGTCGGGCAGTATGATTATCCCGATTGGTTGTACTACGGCGGCGGCGCGCCTGCTCAGTCGTCGCGGGCGCTGCAATCTTTCTTGCCGACGGTGCTTGATGAGGCGGAGGAAGTTGTGCATCTCGATTTTCACACGGGGCTGGGCAGGTGGGCCGAGTGTGAGTTGCTGGTTTCCGAGTCGGAGGGGCTCGACAACTGCGAGTGGTGGCTCGAGCACTTCGATGGACCACTCGTGAAAAAACTCAAGAGCTTTACGCAAGCGTATGAGGTTCGCGGCGGCTTCGGGCCTTGGTTGCGGGCGCTGTTTCCCGATTGCAGGTATCGATACTCGACGGCCGAGTTTGGCACCTACTCGCCGATGCGCGTCATCGGGGCATTGGCCGACGAACTGCGCTGGCATGGCGAGATCGGCGTCGAGTCGACGAATCATCCCTCGCGGCGGCGATTGGCGGAAACGTTTGTGCCGAAAAGCCGAAGCTGGCGAGCGAAGACGCTACAAACGGGGCTGTCGTTGGTGCAACGTGCGGCGGATGTTTTGTGGGGTGCGAAGGCGGAAGAGGTCTCACGCAGAGGCGCGGAGGCGCAGAGCTAAGGGTGACTCAATAATAACTTCGGCAAATGGGATTCACCACGGAGACACGGAGGGCACAGAGAAGACGGAAGTAGAGACAGAAGAACACGAATCGTCACGGATCCGCGCTCACCCATCAGAATCAAGAATAAGGCGGGAAATAATCTCTGTCTTTGATAATTGATAATTAGCGGGGATTCGTGAAGATCAGTGTTCCTTCTCTTGGATCCCTGCTCCGTGCCCTCCGTGTCTCCGTGGTTATTCTGAAAATGGAGGAGTTATTATTGAGTCGTTTCCGCGCTCATCTTCGCTAATCCAATTCTGCTATTAGCAAAAATTAGTGAAGATTAATGCTCCAAGCTTCCGCGGTCCCCGCGCCTCTGCGTGATCACTTCTTCTTGTCTTTCACCTTGCTGACGACGCGTTTGAACTTCTGGTCGCCATCGGTGGTTAATCGTTCGACGGTTTCCACTTTGATCGTGAGTTTTTCGTGGAGCCCGTATTCGCGGAGCTGTTCGTGCATAGCTTTTTCGGTTGCACCATGATCGAGCTTCTTGCCTGGTAACGGTTCGACGAGGATGCGAAATTCGGTATTCTTTTCCTGGATAAGTTGGTATTCGCGCACATCGAGCATGCGGCCCAGGGCCAACTCGAAGATCGTGGGTTGAAGCGATTTGGCGCCGTCGTCGGTTTGGATCTCGAAAACATCGGAATCGCGACCTTCGACATGGTCGATCAGCGGGAGATTGCTGCCGCAACCGCAGGGCTCGGTGGCCATCATGACCATGTCGCCGATTTCGTAACGGATGATCGGCTGTGTATAATTGGCCAGATTGGTGACGAGCACCTTGGCACCGAGTTCGCCAGCGGGCACGGGCTGATTGTTTTCGTCTACGACTTCGATGAGCGCCCAATCGGCGTTGACGTGCATGCCGGCGGTTTTCGGACAACCGTTGGTCAGAAACAGGCATTCGCCCATGCTGTAGGTGTCGAGCACCGGGGCACCGAAGATTTCCGCGTAGTGATCGCGCGCTTGCGGCATGAGGCGCTCGCTGATGTTGACCACTTCTTCCAGCTCGGGCTTGAGCGTCACGCGACTCGATTCGATGTTGCGGGCGATCTCGTGGAGCATGCTGGCGTAGGCGGTGAGATGCGTGGGGCGGAACTCGGCCAGTTGCTCGACGAGGTCTTCGTCGTTGGCGCAGAAGACTTTCACGTCGAGGTAATGTTTTGCGCCGGCTGGCATGCAGTGAAACGCGCTGGAGGAGGGATAAAAGCCGGGGTTGAAAATGATCGCCGCGAGGCGAGCCGGCGTGATGAAGTGCTTGAGCGCTTCGCCAATGCCGAGCGACTTCTGATTGCCGCGCGAGGCTTGGAGGGCAAACAGCAGTTCGAGATTGTCTTGTGTCTGTACGATGAGCAGCGGCTGGCCCTGGCTGCCCGAGGTGTGGCTCAGCGCGTATTTATCGTGCAGATATTTGCCGAGGTTCGACTCGTCTTCCATGAAGCTTTCCACTTTGTCGCGGCGCAAATCGTCGACCGTGAGAGCTTCGTTAAAGTTCTCCATTAGCTCGGGTTTGCTGGATGCCGGCAGATCGGCGAGTTTGAATCCGCTTTCCGGCACGCCGGAAAACTTGTCTCGCCAGAACGTGGAGTTGGCTCGGGTGTGAGCAACGAGTTGCTCCAATCGCGATTGGCCAAGCTGCGCGATTTCCTCCGGTGATTTGCTGGCGACCGACTTCAGCATGAGGGCACGCGCGCCAAATTCGATTGATTCCCAGATTTCCATGAAGAATGCTCCATCGAGGCGCCGCGCTACGCCGTTAACCCTTTTCGAGATACTAGCCACGAAAAACGCAAAAAGGCACGAAAGTTTTTGTGTTTTTCGTGGCTCCTCCATCTGTTGCTGATGGCAAGCCTGCACTTGTTTTACTCAAAGGAGGCTCACGCAGAGGCGCAGAGGGCACAGAGAAGACGGAAGTAGAGGCAGCAGAACACGAATCATCACTGATCTACGCTAATCCATCCGAATTATAAGAAGGAGTAGATATAATCTCTCTTCTTTGACTTGATATTAACGAGGGTTAGTGAAGATTAGTGTTTCTCCCCCTCCTAGGCCTCTTCTTCGTGTCCTTTGTGTCTTAGTGGTTCCATTTCTTACTCTGCGCCTTAGCGCCTCTGCGTGAGTCTCTTTTGAAAAAGGTGACATGCTACGCTCTTGGCCCCCATTGCGGGCCAACTGCATGCCCAGAGCATATCACGTGCCAGCGCGGCTTGCGAATTCGGCTACCAGCCACACGCTTTCAGGTAATAGCTAGCAGGTTTTCAGAAGTACGGAGCGGCGGTAGTGTTGATGTCACCCCGATGGGCACTGGCGGGCTCGTCGCAACGTACCGCCGCTCGCGTATTCGAAGAGTACAGATTGGCTTTATTCGGGAAGAGGGTTCATGGATGGAATGATTCGAGAGGGCGATGCCGACCAAACAGGCGTCGCGGCAGTTCGGCCCAACTTCGCCCTCTCGAAATCTGCATGGTAGGATTGCCGAACGCCCCTCGGGCCGGCGGCGTTCCTTACTGGCCGATGTGCCTCTGCTATTGTTCCGGCCCTTGGGCCAACTCTTCCTTTCACCCGACCTAGTCGCGGGTTTTGAGATTGCAGTGCCTGCTGACGGTGAGCTGTTCCGGAAGTGCCCCGCATGCACGGGTTTGTGCCGCCAGCGGCCGTTCAGATAGAGACAGGATGGCGGGCTGCTGCGCAACGGGAATTTTCGAAAATACCCGCTTAGGACAAGGATGCCATGGAATTGGCTGGTTTTTCCGCAGGGTTGTAAATGGCGGTTCGGAATAACGCAAAATTTTTAATGTTCGTGACAAGTTGTGGGGAAACCGGTCCCCAACACCAGGGTTGTTACTTATGTGCTTTTCTTCTGAATGCGGGTAATAATCAGATGATGGCGACAGATGTCGTGGAAATGATGAAGAAAAACGGGGCATCGAGCGGTCCGGATCGCTCTGGCAGGCGGTCGGCTGCCAGTTCAAGCCGAGCGGTGGTCAACGCACTCATTGGTCAGGCTCGCCTCGGCAGTAAGAGCGGCCTGGGTACGCTCCTCGATCAATATCGCAACTATTTAATGGTGCTGGCTTCGTCTCAGATCGAGAAGCGGCTGCGGCCCCGCGTCAGTCCTTCGGATGTCGTGCAAGAGACGATGTTGCGAGCGCATAAGAACTTCGGGCAGTTTCGTGGCGTGACCGAACCGGAGTTGCTGGCCTGGCTGCGGCAAATCCTCGTGAATAACTTAGCCAGATTCGTCGAACAGCATGTGTTGGCAGCGCGGCGCGATGTAAGGAGAGAGGTATCCGTACAGCGATTGGGGGCGGCCCTGGAGAAGTCGACCATTCAATTGGCAGCCTTGGCGCCGGCGCACGGCAACAGCCCCAGCATGGCGGTGCAGCAGCGCGAAGAGGCAGTGGTGCTGGCCGATCGGCTGGCGCTTTTGCCAGAGGATTACCGAGAGGTGCTGGTGCTCAGGAACCTGCAGAGCTTGCCGTTCGAGGAGGTTGCCAGCCGCATCGGTCGATCGGTGGGCGCAACGCGCATGCTTTGGCTGCGGGCGATTGAGAAGCTACGAACGATTTATCGCAAGGAAGACGCAAACGAGGGTTGACTTGAATTCACCTGATTCGAAAACACGTTCGACGACAGCGCCGGACCAGGAGCGGCTGGCCCGCATTCTCGACGACTATCTGGTGGCGATCGAGCAAGGCCTGCCGGTCACGCCAAACGAATTGCTGGCCAAGTACCCGGAAGACGCGGAGCAATTGCGAGGCTATTTGAGCGGCTTGCAACTGTTTCACGCGGCGGCGGCCGTGGTGCCGCAACGGGCAGGTGGTTCCGCTTCCTTTGGTTCGTTGCCGCAACCGCTGCAAACGATTAGCGATTACCAGCTTGTGCGTGAGATTGGTCGCGGCGGCATGGGTGTGGTTTACGAGGCGCAGCAGGTGTCGTTGCGGCGTCGGGTAGCGCTGAAGATTCTGCCCTTCTCCGTGGCGAGCGATGCCAAGCAACTGTGCCGGTTCAAGAATGAAGCTCAAGCCGCGGCGCAGGTGCAGCATCCGAATATCGTGCCAGTGTACGGGGTCGGTGAAGAGAATGGCGTGCATTACTATGTAATGCAGTTGATCGAAGGGCAGTCGCTCACGAGCTTGCTGGAAGGGTTGCGCTCGAATGGTCGACATTCGCAAGGCACGACCGCGCCGAAACATCCGGATCACACCCTGATTTGGCAGAACGAGCGAGAATCGGAGCCGTATGAAGATGACGTTGCTCTTGTCGAGGAAGCAGTAGCCCCACCAATGAAAGCGGCCGAGACGGCTGACCATATACGAGTCGTCGCGCGGTTGGCACAGCAGGCGGCCGAGGCATTGCACGGAGCGCACGAATATGGCGTGGTTCATCGCGATGTAAAGCCGTCGAATCTGCTGCTTGATGATCAAGGTAAGTTATGGGTGACCGATTTTGGTCTCGCCCGCTGCCGAGAACAGCAAGGCTTGACGCAGACCGGCGACATCCTTGGCACGATGCGTTACATGAGCCCCGAACAATCGCTCGGGCGAACGGGGCTGATCGATCAGAGGACGGATATCTATTCGCTCGGCATCACGATGTACGAGTTGGCGACGTTGCATCATCCGGCCGACGGGGTGAGTGATCTTCAACTGTATTTCGACCGGAAGAGCATTTCACTCAAGCCACTGCAGCAATGGAATCGGCATATCCCGGCAGATTTCCAGACAATCGTGCTCAAGTGCCTGTCGGAGTTTCCGCACGAGCGGTATTCGACGGCCCAGGAGCTGGCCGACGAATTGGAGCGATTTCTCGAAGGGCGGCCGATCTTGGCGAGCCCGCCGAGCTTGCTTACGAGGGCGAGCAAATGGGCCAAGCGGCGGCGTGGCGTGGTGTATGCGACGGCAGTTGTGCTGTTTTTGGCCGTGGCAGGGGCGCTTACGAGCATGGGAATGGTTGCACACGAGCGGAGTGTCGCCCGGGAGCGAGTTCTGGAGCAGAAGCAGCAGTTCGCCAGCGAAGCGCTCGAGACGTTCAACCCGACGAGGTATGCCGATCAGCTTGCCGCGATACCAGGCGCCGAGGGCGTTCGCTACGAGATGCTGCGAGCGGGCGTCGAGTTTTTCGAGCGCTATGAAAAAGAAATCGCGAACAATCCCACGCTGGCGGAAGACTGGGCGCTGGCTCAGAGCAAGCTGGGGATGCTCAACGAAAAACTAGATAACAAGCAGGAGGCGATCAGTGCCCACGCGAAGGCGATGGAAGTGTGGCAAGATCGGCTGACGCGTAATCCGGCGGATGTGGAGGTCGCGCGTAATCTGGCGCTTGCTCAGAATAATCTGGGGATGAGCATACTGCAGGACAGCAAGCGCTGGTCGAGATCGGCGACCGTGGCGAGGACGGCCGACCGGCGGATGCCTTGGTTTCATTGACCAAAGCCCGCGATTCGCAGATGGCGCTGCTCGAGACTAATCCGGATTCGCGAGACCTGGCTGCTGATTCGGCGGCAACGCATGGGAACATCGGCTTGGTCTTGATGCAAACGGGCGATAAGAACGGCGCGATTCGCGAGTTCGACAACGCAATCCGCCTCGGTCGGCAATTGGCTGAGAGTTCCGAGGCGCGCGAAACGGTGCTGCGTAGTCTGGCAGACAGCTACAACAATCTGGGTTTGTTGCACGATATCTGGAAACCGATCCAGGCAGCCGAGGCGTATCGCAATGCGATTGAGATCGAGCAGAAGCTGGTGAAGGCGGATCGGGTGAATCGTCTGTACCAGGCTGATTTGGCGCGGGCGTATAGCAACCTGGGTTTCTTATCATCGCGCACCAAGGATTGGAAGAAAGCAGAACTGTGCTATGGCGATGCGATTCAGATTCAAACGAATCTAGTGAAGGCTTCTCCGCAGGCAGCCGCATACCGGCGTGACCTGGCGATCAGCTACAACAACCTGGGCATGGCCCAGATGCGTAGCGAGCACCTGACCGACGCCGAGGCGTCGTTCCGGAAGTCGGCCAAGTTGCAAG
>CAZGMU010000001.1:37333-47510 GCA_964526975.1 uncultured Planctomycetaceae bacterium | reverse complement strand
GATGGTGGGCGTCAGGCGGGCCGCGGCGTCTGCGCCGGGAATAGGAATCGTGCCGGAAGGGCCATATCTGTGGGACGTGGATGGCAATCGGTATATCGACTATGTCGGTTCGTGGGGGCCGCTCATTCTCGGGCATGCTTTTCCGGCGGTTGTCGCGGCTGTAAGGGAAGCGGCTGGCCATGGGACCAGTTTCGGCGCGCCGACGGAAGCGGAGAACGAATTGGCCGAGCTGATCATCGAGGCGGTGCCGAGCATCGAAAAGGTGCGGCTCGTCAGCTCCGGCACCGAAGCCACGATGAGTGCGATCCGTCTGGCGCGTGGCTTCACTGGGCGCGATGTGATTGTGAAGTTCGCGGGCAACTACCATGGTCATGTGGATAGTTTGCTCGTCGCGGCAGGTAGTTCGGCGGCAACGCTCGCGGTGCCGAACTCGCCTGGGGTGACTGAGGGTACGTCGAAAGATACGCTGGTGCTGCAATACAACGATGTTGCCGGCTTATGCGTGGCGTTTGCAGAGCACGGCAATCGAATTGCTGGCGTAATCTTTGAGCCAGTAGTGGGAAACATGGGCGTAGTCGTGCCGAGTCGTGATTTCCTCACAGCGTTGCGTGAGCAGACACGGCAGCATGGCGCGCTACTGATTTGCGACGAAGTGATGACCGGCTTCCGCGTGGCCTATGGCGGCGCTCAGGAGTTGCTCGGAATCGAGCCGGACTTGACGACGCTCGGCAAGATCGTGGGGGGCGGCCTGCCTGTAGGGGCCTACGGCGGTAAGGCAGAGATCATGGATCACATCCTGCCGGCCGGAAAAGTATTTCAAGCTGGTACGCTTAGCGGAAATCCGTTGGCAACCGCGGCCGGTTGCGCGATGCTTCGCGCTTTGAGAGATGATCCACCTTATAAGCGGTTAGACCAATTGGCGGCCACGTTGGAAGCCGGCTTGTGCGACGCGGCCGCTGCGGCGGGAGTGACGCATCAAACGACTCGCGTGGGAAGTATGATGACGTTCTTCTTCGCGCCGGAGCTGGTTCGCGATTGGCCAACCGCTAGTCGCTGCGATACCAAAAAGTTCGGCCGGTACTTTTGGGAGATGCTGGATCGAGGCGTTTATCTGCCATGTAGCCAGTTCGAAGCATTGTTTGTTTCGGCCGCTCATAGTCAGGAAAATATTGACGTGACGATTGCCGCAGCCCGCGAGGCGCTCTCCGCAGCTTGATATTATCCGGCGTGCTTCTCTTCGGCGGCGCTAAGTCGATAGTAGTTGGGCGACAGCTTCCAAACGTCGTCTCGTTCTCCGGCTTGATAATTGCGCCAGGCTAGTTGGCCGACCGCTGCTGCCGTTGGTTGCCAATGTTCTTCCGGCAAAACTTCGGTGGCACTGGGCAGTCGAGCTGCCAGTTGCTTTAATGACGGGCCGGCAACGCGGTCGCCTGACTGAAGGTTGGAAAGCCACAAGTCTTGGGGAATGATCGACGTTTCCTGCAGCGTGTGGATGCCGAGTGGTTCGCTGACCATGAACTTGGCCGCGAATAGTTCTTGTCGTTGTGCGTTGAGAATGGCCCATAGAGGGGCTGTGGATGGAGGTGCTTGGAGTGCGAGGGCTTCCAGGGTGTTTACACCGATCACTTCGGCGCCGATGGCGTAAGCAAACGCTTTGGCGGTGGTGACCCCGATCCGAAGCCCGGTGAACGATCCTGGCCCAACCGTGACGGCAACCAGCTCGACCGATTTGGGTGGCCAGTCAGCCAAAGCGAGGGCTTTCTGAATCGATGGAGCCAGCACTTGGGCTGTTCTCTCGTCGCTGCGCATGAGAATTTGGTTGACTACGTGCGCGTGCTCAGGCTCGCCCCAAAGCGTGGCGACCGAGCCATGACGGCCCGAGGATTCGATTGCGAGGATGCGTTTGCTGATGGTCATGTTTACCAAAGTCGTCGAAGCATTTGCGTACGGCAAGTGGATAAGAAGCGACCAGATGCTGGCAAAGTGCGCTGCCTCTTCCGATTTTACTGGCCGGCTGGCCCTACTGGGGCCGCTTGACCCTCTGAAAACAGCCTTTTAGACTGGTGGATTACCAATTGCGTGGTGGAAATTGGGGTTCATCCAGTTTTGCCCTGTCTATCCGATTACTCGATATGCCGAAGCGAGCCGTGAATTGAAACGGGCCATCATCAGCGACATTCACGGCAACATGGAAGCGCTGCAAGCGGTGCTTGCCGACGCGCGCAGCCAAGGCGTGGAAGAGATTTTCTGTCTGGGCGATATCATCGGCTACGGGCCGAACCCTTGCGAATGTCTCGACATGGTCATCGAGAAGACCCGGGTTTGCCTGTTAGGAAACCACGATCAGGGTGCATTGTTCGATCCCGAAGGTTTTAATACCGGGGCCGAGCGTGCCATCTTTTGGACTCGTGATCAATTAGAAAAATCGATCGGTGATCGGGTATCGATTGATCGCCGTTGGGATTTTCTGGGCGCCCTGCCCCGCACTTATCGCGATGGCAAATGGTTGTTCGTGCATGGCTCGCCACGCAACCCGGTCAATGAATATGTCTTTCCAGAAGACATTTACAACCAGAAGAAGATAGAGAAGTTGTTCAGCCTAGTGGAGTTCGGGTGTTTTCAGGGACACACGCATGTGCCGGGCGTATTCACCGAAAGCCGCAACTTCATGACACCGGACGAGACCGGCTATACGTACAAGTACGAACAACAGAAATTCATGTGCAATGTGGGGTCGGTCGGGCAACCGCGAGATGGCGATCCACGCTCCTGCTATGTCATCCAGGAACCGACTCAATTAACGTTTCGCCGTGTGGAGTACGATCCGACCGTCACTGCGGAAAAGATCTACAACATTCCGGAACTCGACGATTTCTTGGGCGACCGGATTAAACAAGGAAGGTAGCGGCGCTGTCGCTCTCAGTTGCCGCCATCTTTTTCGGTTCGCCGGGTTGGTGGTCGAGCTAACAATGGCTCGACAAGGTTGATCGCGAGCTAGGTAACAAAACGCGATTGCCAACGAATAACGAACTGGCGAAACGGACCAAATTACCGCCAAAAAAGGTTTGCTGCGTTGGACCAACGACGATTTATAAGTTTTGTGCTGATTTCGCTGGCGGTGTTCTTGCTCGCTGGCCGGCTTTTTCCACCACCGGCGGAAAAAGCAAAGCCAAAAGATGCTCTTGCGGCAGGCAAGGACGCGAAGGAGGCTCAGGACAACAAGGCGGCACCGGATGCAGCGGCTTCCGATGCCAAGAAATCTGACTTAGCCGAATCGCCGCAGGCAGCTCCGGTGGCGTTGCCCGCAGTAGCTGCTGCTCCTGCACCACCCCAATTCGTCACGCTCGGCTCGGCCGATCCCGACAGCGGCTATCGGATGCTGGTTACGCTGACCAATGCCGGCGCGGCAGTTGTCCGTGCCGAAATGTCGAGCCCTCGGTTTCGCGATCAGGATGATTGGAACGGCTATCCAGGTGGCCTGGAATTGAAGGATGTGCCGGGGGGGGCACAGGTACAGATCATCGGCCCTGGCACACCCGCGGCAAACGCGAAGATGCAAGTCGGCGATGTGATCGTGGGCGTGGGAAATCCGCAAACGACCGCGATCAAGAAAGCCGCCGACCTGACGGCCGCGCTCGTCGGCACCAGGCCCGGCCAAGAGATTACCTTGCAGGTTCGCCGCGGTGATGGTGGCCCGCAACCGGTGACGCTACGGCTGATGCGGCGTCCGTTCGCGGTCGTGCGTCCGGAGGTGGATAATTATCGAATACGCGATATCGTGCCGCCCAAGGACTTTGTCGAGCGTCCTTCGTTTTTGTTGACGCTGGCCGAAATCAATGGGAAACAGTTAAGCGACGACGATGCCAAGCGTCTGGCAGCCGTGCTCGAGACTGGTAACTGGGAGTTAGTGGCCCACGATGAGAAGTCGGCCACGTTTCGCCGTACGCTGGGTGAATTGAAGCTGGAGGTCGTCAAGAAATATACCCTTCCACAAGTGCCGGCCGATCAGTTGGCCGAGGCAGATTACCCCGCGTATCACTTGCAGCTTGATATCGAGCTGCGCAATACCGATGAGAAAGGGCAGCAGGTTGCCTACCGACTGGACGGCGCAACCGGCATGTCGCTGGAGGGTTGGTGGTACTCGCGCAAGATTGGCCGACATTGGGGCGGTGGCAGCTTGCGGGATGTGGTGGTGCGGTTCGACGGTAGCCCGACCAACGAGATCGAGAATTCGGAGATCATCAAAGGCAAGGCGGAGCCGATAGAAGGCGCCGCCTTGGCCTACGCCGGCGTGGATAGCCAATACTTTTCGGCGGTCCTTTTGCCGCAACTGGCTGCGATCAACGACAACTGGTTCATGAAGACCGAGGCGGTGGTCGTCGATGCCGCGGTCGATGTTAAGAACGCGCTCTTTGCGAACCCCACCTGTCGCCTCACTCGCAAATCGATCGATTTGCCACCCGGCCAATCGCATGGCGACTCTTACCAGGTGTTTATCGGGCCGAAGCGGCCCGGGCTGTTGAGCCAATATTATCCGCGGAGCGAGAAGTGGCCCGGCGACCCGAATTATTCGCTGAAAGACCTGATCTATTTCGGCTGGTTCGGCTCGGTCGCTCGGATCATGCTCATGATCCTGCACTTTCTGTATGGTATTGTCCGCAACTATGGCATCGCGATTATTCTTTTGACGGTGTTCGTGCGCGGGGCCATGTTCCCGATCAGCTATAAGCAAACAAAGAACATGGCGCGGATCCAGGCGCTCAAACCGGAGATGGATCGCATCAATGAAAAATACAAGTCCGATATGCAGAAGAAGTCGCAAGCGACTCAGGAGCTCTATCGGAAACACAGCATCAATCCGCTGGGCGGTTGCCTACCTCTATTTTTGCAGATGCCGATTTTCATCGGGCTGTATCGCTCGCTGATGGTCGACGTGGAACTGCGGCAATCGCCGTTGTTTGGATCGGCGATTCGCTGGTGCTCGAACCTCGCGGCGCCAGACATGCTCTACAACTGGTCGTCCTTCATGCCGCCCTTTTTAACGCTCGGGCCGCTCGGGCCCTACTTAAACGTCTTCCCAATCATCACCGTCGCGATCATGCTCGTGACGCAGAAGATGTCGATGCCGCCGCCGACCAACGAACAGACAGCGATGCAGCAGAAGATGATGAAGTACATGATGATCTTCTTCGGCTTCATGTTTTACAAAGTGGCGGCCGGGCTCTGTCTATACTTGATTGTCTCGAGCCTATGGGGCATCGCGGAGCGCAAGCTTATGCCGAAGAACGAGTTGCCAGGCAGCGAAGCGAATGGATCTTCGCTGAGCTTGGCCTCTAAGCTAACGCGCGCTCCAATGGAAGCGGCGGTGCGAAGCGGCCGCCAAAAACCAAGCGTAAGAAGTAACTTGGGGGCTGTCGCCTACGATTAGACGATTCCGCGTGTCATGGCATTCCACACCGACGACACGATTTGCGCCATCGCGACCGCCTCTGGCGGCGCGGGTCGCGGAATGGTTCGGATCAGCGGCCCACTAGCCGGCGAGGTTGCGGCCTGCTGCTTCCAGCCGAATGATGGCGCACTCATTCGGTCGATCCAGCATGCGACGAGGCTAACAGGCTCGGTACGCATCACGGTTGACGTCGTCGGCCGAGACTTGGCCTGCGATTTATTCCTTTGGCCAACACACCGCAGCTACACGCGTGAGCCGCTGGTTGAGTTGCATACCATTGGTTCGCCACCGCTGCTTAATGCATTGGTGAGTACGGTTTGCCAATTGGGAGTGCGAGCCGCCGAGCCGGGTGAGTTCACGTTGCGAGCGTTCCTGGCTGGCCGGATTGATCTCACTCAAGCCGAGGCCGTGCTGGGTGTCATCGATGCCCATGGCAACGAGGACCTAGACGCCGCGCTCGTGCAGTTAGCAGGCGGTCTGGCGCGACCACTCCATCAATTGCGGGAAGAGCTGCTGCAATTACTGGCCGAGGTGGAGGCCGGTCTCGATTTCGTGGAAGAAGATATCGAGTTCATTTCGCCCGATGTGCTCAAGCGGCGGCTCGAACGAGCAGCCCAGATGCTTGACGAGGTCTCACGTCAGATGGCCACTCGGCACGTCGCGCATGACATCCCTCAAATCGCTTTGATCGGCCCCCCGAACGCCGGTAAAAGTAGCCTCTTCAACGCGCTTTCGGAGCGTTATGGCCGTGGTTCCCGAAACGAGCATGAGCGACAGGTTTCTGCTTTGGTTTCCCCACAACGAGGCACAACGCGGGACTATCTGACTGCGACGATTGTAATTGATGGCAAGGAATGTGAGTTGATTGATACGGCTGGAGTCGGCTTGTGCCACCAAACCGACGTTGGCACGTCACCCAGCGATTTGCAGTCACCCGACTCGATCATTGACACGGCCGCACAAGTTATTTCCACGGAAAGGGGAGCGAGCTCGTCTATCCGCATCTACTGCCTAGACGTTTGCGGCACCTTTGAGGGTAGCGAAGAGGCTAGCGAGCCATTTAGTCTCGCGGGAAACACAGCCGACGTCGTCGCACTAACCAAAGCAGACCTATTGTCTGCCGATTCTTCTGTTGTGAAAAATATAAATAGAGTGCCAACGCTTCTCACGAGCAGTCACAATGGCTATGGGCTCGACCAGTTGTGCGTGACGATTGGTAAGCTGCTTCGGGCGGAGGAGCTTGGAGTGCGATGCCATATTGTGGGGGCTACAGCCACTCGTTGCCGCGATAGTATTCACTCGGCATCACGTTCAATCCACAGCGCAATCGCATTGGTGCGCCATCGCGAAGGGAACGAACTGGTTGCCGTTGAACTGCGAGGAGCACTGGATCAGATTGGCGCCGTCGTCGGAGCAGTCTACACGGATGATTTGCTGGACCGAGTTTTTGGAACATTTTGTATCGGCAAATAGTCGAACGATGCCGGAAGCCGATGCGGCTTGTCGGTGAACAACCAAGGTCTGTAACGCAAGGGCAAGCTGAATGTCTCGACGCTTCCATCCCTGGCCTATAGTCCTTATGGTCGCTTTGGGCGTGGCCTCGTGTGGACAATCCGCGGTTGCTGAACACAACGCGAGTTACTCGGTAGCCGTCGAATCGATCAAGGCCGATGAGCTTTATCACCACGTCGAGGTTCTTTCCGACGACGTATATGAGGGGCGGGCGGCGGGAAGCCGTGGAGGGCACGCGGCAGCCCAGTGGTTGCTCAAACAGGTCGAGCCGCTTCAACTGAAACCGGCCGGTTCGGATGGCAACTTTGTGCAGACCTTTAGCGACGATTGTCGCAATATTCTTGCTCTACAGCCCGGAGATGATCCACAATTGCGGGACGAGGTGATCGTAATCGGAGCGCATTACGACCACGTAGGCTATGGCAACAGCAACAACAGCTTTGGTCCAACCGGCAAAATCCACAACGGCGCCGATGACAACGCCAGCGGCACCGCCGTGCTGCTCGAGACGATGGAGGCTTTCGCGCGATCGGGATTGAAAACACGGCGAACGATCCTGTTCGCGTTTTGGGATGGTGAGGAGCGCGGCATGGTCGGCTCTCGATATTGGCTCGCCCATCCCACGCTCCCTGTCGAGCGTGTGAAGCTCAACATTACGCTCGACATGGTAGGGCGATTACAAAACCAGGCACTATATGTGCTGGGGACCCGAAGTGGGTATGGGCTTCGACGATTGTTCGCTGATTGTGGTGAGGAAGACCTTTTGCTCAATTTTTCATGGGACATCAAAGCCAACAGCGACCACTGGCCATTTGTTGAACAGCAGATCCCGATCGCGATGCTCCACACGGGGCTGCATTCAGACTACCATCGCCCCACGGATGATGTAGAGAAAATCAATCGGCAGGGGATGCAACAAGTAGGACGTTATCTGCTGGCAACCATCGTGCGAGTTGCCAACGAAGATCGTCTACCCAAGTTTCGGTATGCCGTGCGGCGCGAAACGGAAAGCCTGCGACGCGCGATGGAGAAGCCATTGCCGCGGGCATCACTGAAAGATTGGCCCGAGGGTGAACCGCGGCCGCGGCTGGGCATTTTCTGGCGCGAGGATGAAGGCGAACCTGGTTCGGTATTCCTGGTCCGTGTGGTCGATGGATCGCCGGCGGCCACCGTCGGACTAGAAGTCGGAGATCGAATTTACGAACTCGATGGCCGACCGTTTCCCGATGCCGCCACCTTTCAAGGCAACATTCAGCAAGTGCTAGAGTCGAATCAGCAGAGCTTGGATATGCTCACGGAACGCCAGGGACACGTTCGGACAATCACGATTAAACTGCAACCGCAAGCCGATTAGGAGTTTTGCTCCAGAGATGCTTTTGTAGCCGAATTCTTGCGAATTCGGCTACAATTTAACGGAATCCTTGCCTTTTCTTCACCCACCAGAGCGATCTGACCACCAGACAGCGAGAGACACGGTTGGCCAAAAACGGGATTCAGCGTAAATTGTAAATGACGATCATGGGGATGTGGCGGAATTGGCAGACGCGCTGGACTTAGGATCCAGTTCCTTCACCGGAGTGCAGGTTCAACTCCTGTCATCCCCACTTATTTTTTGCAGGTCCAATAATCTGCATTCTTATCGATGCTCAGGCTGCCGCTGCTTTTTCTGAGCATGGCAGGTGACTCGTCCTGCCACCACCGTTGGGACACGTCACACTCTTGTGGCTATTCTCCCGTCGCGCTGGACACTTTTTTCTGTTGTTTGGCGGAATAGACAATGGCGAGGGTCGCTGGATGAGTAAGCTTTCGCTCGGTGGTGACGACATAGTATCGGACGCGGGCGCCCGAGAGCTGGCCGACTAGTTCGATGCCATACTGTTTTTGTAGTTCGGGAATTACAGTTGACATCACGGGAAAAAGGCCCGCGCCGCCCGCACCGAATTCTTTCATCAGGGCACTGTCGTCGAACTCGGCTACGACGCGCGGAGTGATGTTGTGATCGTCAAACCAGCGGTCCAACGCGCGACGCATTTCGGTGGCGGTGCTAGGAATCAGGAACGGGCACTGATTAAGCGAATTGGGGAAATCCGGCTGGTATTGCGCGGTGAGCATAGGCGTGCCACAGATCGCGATTTCACTTTCGCCCAAAGGATGATTGAAGCAGCGAACACCGACGGCACCGTGTAGCGGTCGATCGGTAAGGATTGCATCAAACTTGTGGCGCGCTAGTCCATCGACAAGCTCATTGAGTTCCGCTTCGTGGCAAATGAGTTGAGTCTCGGGATGAAATTGCAGCACGGGCTTCAGAAGCCGATGCGTGATCAATTTGGGTAGAAACGTGGGGATTCCCACGTGAAGCCGCCCTGTGCGTTTGCCTGGTAGTCCCCGTAGTGTGCCGAGCAGTTCGCGGCCGAGCGAGAACATTTCGTCGGCGTAATCAAATACAGTTTGACCAATATCGGTAAGAATTAGATTGCGTCCCGAGCGGTCAAAGAGTCGATGGCCCAACGATTGCTCGAGCTTGCGAATCTGCATGCTGACCGTTGGTTGGCTGATGTGAAGCCGCTGGCAGGCGGTGGCGATACTTCCGTCGCGAGCGACAGCCCAAAAGTACAATAAGTGCGCAAAATTCAACGATTGTAGATTTTCGAGTAGATGTGGCTTAGTTCCGCTAGCGGCGTCGATTTGGCTGACCTGTTTACGCGGAACCAAGTGCGTTTCATTCATGTTCGTGTACTTTGCGAGGTGGAGAGTGCATTTTGAGCATATATGGCTTTATGCCTGGCTTGTGCTTGTCGAGTGCGCGCCTGGCATTGCTAAATATGAGCGGTTCGCAGAGCTATTTCGTCCCAAACGTACATACAGGCGCCATGGTGCATTTGTTCGCGCGAACAAGAAAAATCTATTTGATTGAATGAACTCATCAATAAAAGCTAAGTGATTGGTATTTTCTATCAACACCATATCGAACAGTAAATGCATCTATCTCGTTGAGCCGCGTAGCATTTGATACATCTCCGCGTTGTGCTGCAATGCATTGCGGGGGAGTAATGTGCGTGGTCTCCTGTGCCGAAGTTAGTGCTGATCAAGCACCAGGTAACAACGAGTGAAAAATGCTCAAGACTGTTTTGCTTTATTTGGAGAACGCGGAGCAAGCGGCGCCCGTGATCGATTTCGGCGTCGAACTGGCGAAGCAAACCAGCGCACGTGTCCGCG
>CAZGMU010000001.1:21068-37251 GCA_964526975.1 uncultured Planctomycetaceae bacterium | reverse complement strand
ACGTGTGAATCGGCGATTTATCTGTCGATGGCACATACTCGCCAGGCTGTTACCGAAACCATTCACGACGGGGCGCGGGAGGAACTTTCGCGAGCTTGCCTGCGGGCAAAGCTGAATTTCGATGTGCGCCGCATCTCGGGCGACCCTCTCGAGATTTTGCCGGCGGAGTCCAGATTTCACGACCTCGTGATTATTTCACAAGGAAAGAACGACCATCGACTAGCGCCAGGCATAGCTCAAGTTACGGTATCTCTCGGCGAAATGCTGCAACTTCTGCGGCGTGGCGTGCAGCCGCTGGTCGTATTGCCGATGGAGATGCGGCCGATAGAACGCGTGCTGCTTGTCTATGACGGCACCGAAGCTTCCGCGAGAGCTATCCGCTCGTACCTGAGTTTAGGCGTAATGCGAGAGGCCGACTACAGATTGCTCGCCATCGGTGGCGATGAGGATCAAGCCTGCTCGCTTCTTGCCGAGATGGGGGAATACTGCGCGAGTCACTTGCCAATGATCGAAATGGGATGTGTTGTGGGAAAAATGCGACGAGTGCTGATGTCATACGCCGCAAAGTGGGAAGCGGACCTGCTCGTGCTCGGCGTGGAGCGTAATCAAGGCTGGATGCAACGCCTTGCGGGGCGAGCGTCGCTCGATCTGGCAGGAGCTCTGAATTGCTCGTTGTTCGTGCATGTGTAGGACAGCGCACGTTTAACGGAAATTACGATTTAGGAATTTTAATAAAACCAATTTCAAGACACTTTCACCCCGCCCTCACACCAAGAGTGAGAGCTGGGAAAAGCTTGAACGAATTGCAGGGTAGAAATATGGAACATCGCCAATTTTGGAGCGAAGTTTTTACGCTTCAGAACTCGGTCACACCTGGAATCAAATGGCGCGTTGTCATCTTTGGCCTCATCGCGACTGTCGTGTGGGCGGTTGGCACGCATACTGTTCTTATTCCATCGTCTGCAGTCGCCCCGTATGAATTGATTGGCGTTACGCTGGCCGTGATGGTCATGATTCGGAGCAACGCCGGTTATGACCGGTGGTACGAGGGCCGCAAGTTGTGGGGCGGGATCGTCAACCAATCGCGAAACCTGGCTCAGATCGGCGTGGCCTATGGGCAGCGTGGTGATGGCTGGGGCGAACAGTTTGTCCGTTGGGTCGCGGCCTTTTCCCACGCTTGTCGGCACAGCCTGCGCGGTGAAAGAGACGTCGAAGATATGAACGACTTGCTCGACAAGCATGAGTTGGCCGAGTTGCGTCAGGCAGAGCACATGCCGCTGTTTGTGTCCAACCGTATTGCAAGGATATTGCAAGACGCCGTGGATGGCGAGCAGATGGATCGTTTTGCCTTTATGCAGGCGGAAGAGCAACGCGGGATGTTGATCGATCATATCGGCGCGTGCGAGCGGATTCTGAAGACGCCGCTGGCTGGCGCGCTATCGGTGAAGATTCGTCGCTTTTTATTCTTGTACTTATCGGCGTTGCCTTTCGGCCTGTTTGACAAAGTCGGTATCGGCACACCGCTCATTGTGATGCTAGTTGCCTATCCGCTTCTGTCGCTTGATCAGATTAGCGTGGAGTTGCAGAATCCCTTCTCTCGCAACCGTTTGAGCCATTTACCGTTGAATGATATTTGCGGCACGATCCAGCGAAACCTGCTGGCCCTCGTTGGAATGCAAACGGAGGAAGCGCGGCAATCGAAGCTCCATGCTCGTGACGAACTGCGAGCCCTTTGGGCCGATACCCGCGATGGGGCGTTGGCGGACGACCCTTATAGCAAAGCGCAGCACACAGCCTAATGGCTGCGTTGTGAGCGAAAGTGGCACTTGCTTCGTAGCGGCCGGCGGCTGTCCTGGTTAAACTGGGCCAAGTTGCTTTGAACTATCTGAGGTTGTCCGGGAATTCCGGGTGGCACGCCCTGACGCTTTGGGAAGGGCGTGGTTCGCCAAACTGCACAGTTCCACGCCCTTCGAAGACTCAGGGCGCGCCACCCTACATTTGAATTCCCGGACAGCCTCAACTCTCTGCGTGTTCGCGTCGCCTTGGCGGCCATTCCGCAGGCTCCCAGGAGTGTCGCGATTCGTCCCTATCCGCAAGAAACTCTGCTCATTGGCGCTCTCCCGGAGATTACGGGGGAGCGCATGCTATGCACTTCTCCCGGCGTTGCCCAGTTTGCGGGGGCGGCGGCACAGGCTCTGCCTGGTGCCGTGGTGTCATGCGTCTACCTTGACTTGTATCGTGCAAATTTGGCGCGAGAGCATTGGTTAGAAGCACCACCCAATCTACATATTCTTTGTGATACCGACTTATCTGAAGGGGAAGTCGACGTCGTTGCCCTGCCCTTGGCCGCGACGGGAGAAGCTGAGCTGTCGCGTGAGTGGATTCAAGCAGGGCATCAGCGATTGCGCATGGGCGGCAAAATGCTGGTGTCGACCGACAATCGCAAAGATACGTGGCTGCGAGATCAGTTAGGCAACGTGTTCCGCAAGCTGGAACGTCGGCCGTCGTCGAAAGGAGTTCTGTATGTTGGAACGAAAACAGAACCACTCAAACGAGTCCGGAACTTTTCCTGCGAATTTGTCTTTCGTGATCAGGACCGTTTGATTCGCGCGTACAGTCGGCCCGGCGTTTTTTCTCACCGAGCCGTCGATGTTGGTGCGCGACATTTGATGAACGAGATGCAGATCGAAGCCGGTGCGCGGGTGCTCGATATTGGCTGTGGCTCCGCGACTGTCGCGCTCGCGGCTGCATGCCGTGCTGAGAAAGTGACGGTCCACGCCGTCGACTCCAATGCTCGGGCTGTTCAATGTGCCGCGCACGGTGCTGAACTAAACAATCTTGGTAATGTGACGACCGAGTTGAACGCCGCCGGCGGTTACCAAGGCGCTGGCTCGTACGACCTGGCACTAGCGAACCCGCCGTACTATGCGAGTTTCCGTATCGCGGAGCATTTTTTGCTCGCGGGCAGAGAGGCGTTGCGGCCCGGTGGCACGATCCTGGTCGTGACCAAGCAGCCCGCTTGGTATGATGAGTATATGCCGCAGTGGTTTAACCAAGTGACCACGAGTGAGCGCAAAGGGTATTACGTCATTCGTGGCACCCGGCCGGCCAAGTAAGTCGCCGAGGTTCGCGCCACGCCCTTCGAAGACTCAGGGCGTGCCATCCGAAAGTTCCCGGATTGCCTCACTTTTCTTGCAAGTGGAACTTCTTGCGAATGGCTTCGCGGTCGAAGTTCTTCGGTGGCTGTTCGTCGTGGTTGGCCTCCATATCGGCCATTGTCTTTGGCCGGTCGCCGACGCCACCAGCAGGCACGTCGACCTTTGCAGCCCATGCGATCGCGTTGAGCACAAGTTTGCGGAAGTTGGGATCGGACCAGTTCCAATGAAAATGGGCGCCAGTGAAGCCAAAACCGCGGCCACCATCTGGTCGTTCCGTAGCCCAGGCCATGTGCTGGGCCTCACCTCGCGCGATGGCGGCCCGCACGGCCGGATTGCCAGCATGCGGGTCATCGGGGCGGGAAAGCGACTCCTTGGGCGGCAGCGCGGTCAGGATCGGCGTGACGCCTTTCATGCCATCGCGAAATCGCATGTGGTAGTACCATTCGTCTTCAATTTCGAACGGCTTCACGCCACGCGTGATCGGATGTTCGGGCAGCTTGTTGTAGTTGGCGATCCAATGTGGATTGACCGACCAGTCGGTTTCGAAGTAGCCGCCGATCCAGTCCAGAAATTTGTCGCCGGCCGGCCCCTTGGGCACTTCGACTGCGTAGTGCAGGCAAACGATGCCCACTCCCTTCTTGGCGAGTGCGTCGAGTTCGTCCAAATGAGCGTTGACCATGTGGCCGGGACCGCCATCGCCGTACATGACCACGCAATCGACATCGTCGAAGATTTTTGGATCAGTCGGCCAATCATAGTGATACACCTGGCTCTCGATCGGCAGGCCACTCTCGTTCAGCGACTTCGACAGCAACATGCAGCCGGCCAAATGATCATGCGCGCCGTAACCATGGCTCGGTTTTCCGGTGAGGAACAAAACTTTGTGCTTTCCCGTGACTTTATCAATGGCCAATAGGCTCGAAGTCACGATGCAAAGCATGAACCATGCGCAGACGAACGAGAGACAGTTTGATTTCATTACGTTTTTTCCTGGTCAAACGACTGCCGCTCCGCAATGATCGCAGAAGCGGGCGTCGTGCAGATTGGAGTCGCCGCAATGGGGGCAGCGCTTTGTTTTGGCAAACGGCACGCCACACTGACGGCAGAAATTGGCAGAGGATTCGTTGTTGGTTCCACACTTCTGACAATGAAGCGATTCCATCGACCGAACATCGCGAAGACCTTCGCCGATGGCGGAGGCAACTTCGCGGATCGAGCCCTTCGTTCCGTCGACCATGTAGTTGGCAGTATTTTTGGCAACGGGCGCGGTTTCGCCAGCGATGTAGCGAGCAATCGAACCTAAGTAGGCGAACTTCGAGATCCCGATGCCCACCGCAAGGAGTGGTAGTCCGACAAACGCGCACCAGAAATAGCGAGGCGGTTCAAAGGAGCCAAATGCGGAGAAGAAGCTGACCATACCGACTGCTGTGAAAATCAGGCCCAGCATTGCGAGTGCCGGACCTAGCGTCCGCAAATAATTTCGTACATCGTTGTGGCCAGGACCATGCAAGTCGTTCATGATCGCCTCTTCTACTTGGGTTGAATCTAAATCCAGAATAACGGCTCGCAACGCGAGCGGACAGCCGCCCTAACCCTGTATTCGCTGGTGGCGGGCTAGTATTGGGGGAGATTAGTGAGCTTTCCACATTGCGGAAGTGGCTGGTTTGAAGCAGTTTTCGTGTTAACTCTCCTCCGACCTGTTGGCTAGGCAAGCGACCACGATGCGGATACGCTCATACCCAATGCGGCCTTGCAGAGCCTCATGAACAGGCTTCAACCGCTCGCCGCCGGTTTGACGGAGGGCCGCTTCGATTTCAGCTATCTCGTCGTCGGCGAGCCAACGATTGGCATCGGTCTCGCGACGCTGGCGAATGTAAATGTCGAGATAGCCATACGTGGTCGAGATCGCCCGGCCAAGTCGCTCGGCCACCTCTTCGACGCCAAGGCCTTCGTCGAATAGCGAAAAGGCTTTGAGCGCGCTCGCGGATAAATCGAGCGGCGCTTGGCTAGCTGCTTTTACTTGAATGGGCTCGGGCTGAACATCCAGCGAGATATTATTTTCCTGGCAATAAGTGGTGATACACGCGACAAACTGCTGCCCAAAATCAGCGGCCTTTTTTTCACCGACGCCGACCACTTCTGGGAATCGTTCGATGGCGGAAGGTCGACGGCGGGCCATGTCGCGAAGCGTGGCATCGCTGAACACGATGTAGGAGGGCACGCTTCGTTGGTGGGCCTCGTCGCGTCGCAGTTGACGCAGTGTATCAAATAAGCCGCGATCGACGCCGTCCCAGGAGTCGGCTGCTATCGTAGCCGGTGCCTGGGCTTCTTTCGCAGGGCGAAGCAACGTCGGCGTTACTTCGCCAGCAAGGAGTTGTCTTCCCGCGTCGGTCAACTTGACCAGATTGTATTCGCCTTCTTTTGCGAGAAATCCTTGGCCGACGAGTTGTTCAATCCACTGGCGAACCTGCTGTTTGCGATACTCCTTCAATAGTCCCCAGGTACTCAATTGATCGTGTTGCGCCGCGATGATTCGCTGCTCGCGTGAGCCGGTCAGTACCATTGCGACATAATCGGCCCCGTAGTTTTCGCGCACGCGCGCCACACACGACAGGATTTTCTGGCCAAGGACGAGCGGATCATCTATTAGCTCGAGTTTGCCAAGACAGACATCGCAGGCGTTGCAAGGCCCATAGGTCCAAGGTTGGCCAAAATGCTCGATAAGGCTGGCGTGTCGGCAACGGACCGACTTGGCGTAGAGATCGATTTTTTCGAGCGCGACCTCGGCTGTACTGCGCGCTTCGCCAGGAGTACGCTCGTTGAGCCGCTTCCAGGTCATAGTATCGCGGCCGGAATAGAGCAACCAACACTCGGCTTCGACACCATCCCGCCCTGCCCGTCCGCTTTCCTGCTGGTAGTTTTCCAGCGACTTGGGCATGCCGCAATGGATCACGTAGCGGACATTCGACTTATCGATACCCATGCCGAACGCGATCGTGGCCACGATCGTATCGACCCGCTCGGTCAGAAAGGCCTCTTGATTGCGAATGCGTTCCTCGTCGCTCAAACCGGCATGATATGGTAGTGCAGAGTAACCCATTTCACAGAGCGCGGCGCAGGTGCGATCGACCTCCGCCCGCGTGATGCAATAGACAATACCAGACTGGCCACGAAAACGATCGATGATGCTACAAACCTGGCCAAGCCCGCGCTGGCGAGGAGCGACATGGTATTGCAGGTTGGGGCGACGAAAATCGCCGACTAGCACGGAAGGCTCGCGCAGCCCTAGCTGGAGGGCAATATCCTGGCGTACTTCCTCAGTGGCGGTGGCGGTAAAAGCATGGATCGACGAGTCGGGAAAGGCATCGCGAAGCCGGCGCAGGCCGCGATACTCCGGGCGGAAATCATGGCCCCAGGCGCTGATGCAGTGTGCTTCGTCGATCGCAAAGAAAGAGATACGCTGATTTTGTAAAAACTCAATCGTTCGAGGTGTGACCAGCCGTTCAGGCGACATGTAGAGTAGCCGCAACTGGTCGGATTCCACCTGCTGGGCAATCTGCCGCTTTTCTTCGAGAGAATGTGTGCTGTTTACGGCTGCCGCGGCGATACCGCATGTCTGGAGTGCGTCGACCTGATCTTTCATTAGCGCCAAGAGAGGCGAAATGACGACCGCAAGCCCTTCGCGGCACAAGGCAGGGGCTTGGAAGCACAGCGATTTGCCGCCGCCGGTCGGCATCACGACCAGCGAATCGCGGCCTTCCATTACGCACTGCATGGCTTCGCGCTGAAGTGGCAGGTAATCATCAAAGCCCCAGTAGGTCTTGAGCGCATGCAGCAGTGAGTCGCATGGCATCGTTTCGGCTGACGATGTGGTGTGAGTGCTATTTAACTGGGTTGACGTTGGTGACATCGGCATTGGAGAATGTGTCGGAAGACTGCCCGCGGCGGCGAGTGCTCCTTAAGTGTACAGGATTGGATGATGATGGAGTAAGCCACAGGCGTCTCTTTTCGACCGGCGATTAATATCGTCTCACGCGTTTCGGTTGTCGCGTATGGCATCTACAAAATATCTGCTTGCTCTGGATCAAGGCACGACCTCGTCGCGAGCGATCGTCTTTGACAGCGGCGGCGAAATTGTCGCATTGGCTCAACGAGAATTCAAGCAATATTATCCTAAACCCGGTTGGGTAGAGCACGACGCCGAGGAGATTTGGTCGAGTCAGCGCGATGTGGCCTGCGAAGCTGTCGCGAAGGCCGGCGTCCAATCGTCCGATCTGGCTGCGGTGGGAATCACGAATCAACGCGAGACAATCGTCGTGTGGGATCGATCCACCGGCAAGCCGATCCAGCAAGCGATTGTTTGGCAAGACCGGCGCACGGCTGATGTTTGCGATCGTCTGCGATCGGATGGCCGGGAGGCAATGGTCCATAAGAAGACGGGGCTGCTCCTCGATCCTTATTTCAGCGCGACGAAGATCGCCTGGATTCTGGATCATGTGCCGGGGGCTCGCGCCGCGGCCGAAGCGGGGCGGCTGGCGTGTGGCACGATCGATTCTTGGTTGATCCATCGATTGACCCAAGGCGCGGTTCATGTCACCGATGCGTCGAATGCTTCACGCACATTGCTAATGAACATCCACACGGGCCAATGGGATGATGAATTGCTCCAGTGCTTTGGCGTACCGCGTTCGATATTGCCGGAGATTCGGTCATCGAGCGAAGTATATGGAGAAGTCGCCTCACTGCCTGAATTGGCAAAGGTGCCTATCGCGGGTGCGGCTGGCGATCAGCAGTCGGCATTGTTTGGCCAGGCGTGCTTCCAGCCGGGACTCGCCAAGAACACGTACGGCACCGGTTGCTTCATGTTGATGAATACAGGCAACAAGCCAGTCGACTCTAAGAATCGGCTGCTCACCACGGTTGCTTGGAATATCGGCGGATACGTCGAGTATGCGTTGGAAGGCGGCGTATTCGTGGGCGGCGCGGTGGTCTCGTGGCTTCGCGATGGGCTCGGAATCATCAAGTCGTCGGCTCAGGTGGAGGAGCTCGCCCGCTCGGTGCCAGATAACGGCGGCGTCTATGTTGTACCGGCGTTCGCTGGACTCGGCGCGCCGCATTGGGACCCGTACGCCCGCGGGGCGATTGTCGGTATTACCCGCGGAACAACTGCTGGGCACATCGCACGAGCAGCCATCGAAAGCATCGCGCTACAAGTTGCGGATCTGGCGGATTCCATGCGGAGCGATGCCGACGATTCATTGGCCGAGCTACGCGTAGACGGCGGGGCGGCCGTGAACGATGGCCTGTTGCAATATCAGGCAAACATTATGCAGCTTCCTGTCGTTCGACCGAAAGTGACAGAAACGACGGCCTTGGGCGCCGCGTACCTGGCCGGCTTGGCTACGGGCGTCTGGAAAGCTCGCGGTGAGATCGCTGGGCACTGGCAGGTCGATCGTCGTTTTGAACCGAAAATGTCGAAAGATGAATCGCAGTCGATTCGAGCCCGGTGGCACGATGCCGTTCAACGATCCAAAAACTGGGCAAAGGAAGGATAACCTGTAAGTGGATATCAACACGAAGCAGTATCTGGCGGAATTCATCGGCACGGCAATCCTGATCCTGCTCGGGAACGGCGTCGTCGCGAACGTCGTGCTGCCGAAGACGAAGGGGCACGCATCGGGTTGGATTGTGATCGCATTTGGTTGGGGAATGGCGGTGTTCGTGGCCGTGTGGTGTGTGAAGGCTATTAGCGGAGCACATCTCAACCCGGCCGTGACGTTCGCGCTAGCGTTGGCTGGCCCTTTCTCGTGGGATCTCGTGCCTGGGTTTATCGCCGCTCAGTTTGGCGGCGCGATCATTGGCGCCGTGCTCGTATATCTGATCTACCGTGACCATTACGCTGCGTCAGACGATGGGAACGCAAAACTGGCGACGTTCGCCACATCGCCCGCGATTCGTAATCTTCCCAGCAACTTGTTGAGTGAAGTTGTGGGTACGTTCGTGCTGGTGTTTGCCGTGCTGTTGGCCGCCGAGCCGATCATTCTCCAAAGTGAGGCGATTGATCCCGCCCAGCCAGGCCTAAAGATCGGGTTAGGCACGCTCGGCGCGCTGCCCGTCGGTCTGCTGGTACTGTCAATTGGCTTGTCGCTTGGTGGGACGACAGGCTACGCCATCAATCCGGCCCGCGACCTAGGGCCACGCATTGTCCACGCTCTTTTGCCGATTGCCGGCAAACGCGACAGTGACTGGCGATACGCACCAGTGCCCGTTGTCGGACCAATAATCGGAGCGCTCCTTGCCGTATTGGTGTGGAAAGTTTTTGCAACGTAACAGCCCAGCGCCTTCGCACCTAAACTCGCCACCGCTTGCGGCTTAGCGCGGGCCAAGTACCAAAGCCATAGTGCTGCCAAAACGCGAGATTCTCCGCAACTGACGAGCTGTGCCGATTGCGGGTATAATTCAAGCATCCGCCCACCTATGCACTCCTGCGAGGCACGTGATGCCTGTCGCCGACGATCGCTCGCAAACTCGTCGAAGATTCCGCCGAGAAGTTGGCGTCGTCTTTTTTGTTTTCTGCCTGTTCGCGATAAATAGTCGCTCCATCGCGGATGATGCGATCGCAGCCCAGCACTTTCACAGCGAGATTGAGCCGATTCTGGAGAAGTACTGCTATTCCTGCCACGGCTACGGCGAGCATAAGGGCGGCCACGCGTTTGACGAGTTCAAGTCAGACGCCGCAATCATCGCTAATAAACAGCTTTGGCTCGCCGTATTGAAGAATGTTCGAGCTGGCTTGATGCCGCCGCGAGGCGAGGACCGGCCGACCGTCGAGGAACAGCAGCAACTACTGAATTGGATCAAGTTCGAGGCATTTGGAATCGACACAGCCGATCCAGATCCAGGTCGAGTGACGCTCCGCCGCCTCAATCGAGTCGAGTATCGCAACACGATTCGCGACTTGATGGGAATCGACTACGACACGACGGACGAGTTTCCGGCAGATGATTCAGGGTATGGATTCGACAATGTCGGCGATGCACTGAGCTTGTCACCACTATTAATGGAGAAATATTTCAACGCTGCCGAGACGATCGTCGCCCAAACAGTGCCAGCGAAAGAAGTGAATGCCCGGCTCGTCAAACAGCACAAGCAATACCTACGATTCTTTCCCAATGGTCCGATACCCACCGAGCCAGAGAAGCGAGATGCGTACGCTCGCGAAGTGTTGAGCGCGTTTGTTCGAAAAGCATACCGGCGCCCCGTGGATGGTGGCACTGTTAATCGATTAGTCGCTTTGGCCAAGGCAGGTTACACAACTCCGGGTCAAACATTCGAGGCGAGTATCGGCCGGGCGATGGTTGCAGTTTTGTCCTCACCACGGTTCCTGTTTCGCGTCGAGGGTGTTGCACCAGGAACAGATAGCCAGCGATTTCCACTGATCGACGAGTATGCGTTGGCGTCTCGCCTCTCTTATTTCCTATGGTCGACGATGCCGGATCAGGAATTGACACAGCTAGCCGAGCGAGGCGAACTTCGCGGCAATTTGGCCACGCAAGTTGATCGAATGATGAAGAGCCCCAAGTCGAAAGCACTGTCGGACAATTTCGCAGGGCAATGGTTGCGGGCTCGGGATATTGAAACGACGGAGATCGAGCCGATCAGTGCTTTAGGCCTCGGACGAGAACTAGATCGATTGCAACGTGAGCTGCAAGAAATACGACAGGAACAGAAGTCATCGAATGAGAAAGTCGCGAAAGACAAGAAAGCCCAAGATGCAAAGCAAGGGCCACGTTGGCAAGAACGTGAAAAGATTCGGGCCGAGCATCGGCGGATCTCTGGCTTGGCCGGCATGTTCAACGTCGATCTACGCCGAGCCATGCACGACGAAACGATCGCCTATTTCGATTACGTTGCACGTGGGAATCGCGACGTGATCGAATTCATTGACAGTAGAACTTCGACGATCCGTCACGTCGGAATGTGACAGTAACTATGTATTTGTGAACCAGGCCCTCGCCAAGCATTACGACATCGAGGGGGTGAAAGGCGATTCGATTCGCCGTGTCGAGTTACCTTCGGACAGCCCGCGAGGCGGTGTTCTTACGCAAGGGACGGCACTGGCGGTGACATCGAATCCAAGTCGTACGTCGCCGGTGAAGCGCGGTCTGTTTGTTTTGAACAACATTCTGGGGTATCCTGCTCCGCCTCCGCCGCCACCGAATGTACCGACTTTGGAGGCTTCGCAAGACTCGATCAAGGATCGCCCGTTGACCATTCGCGAGTCGCTGGAACTGCATCGGCGCGATCCTTTGTGCCAATCGTGCCATGTTCGAATGGACCCGCTGGGGTTGGCCATGGAGAACTTCAACGCGATGGGAATGTGGCGAGATACCGAGCACGATTCTCCCATCGACTCTTCCGGCGAGTTGATGACCGGCGAGAAATTCAGTGGAATTCGTGAGCTTAAAACGATTATCAAGGAGCAACACAAGCTCGATTTCTACCGCTGCTTAACGGAAAAATTGCTTACCTACGCCTTGGGCCGGGGTTTAGAGTATTATGATGAACACACGGTCGACCGGATTGTCGAGCAGCTCGACAGGGAGCACGGCAAGTTCTCGGCTCTATTGATGGGAATCGTGGAGTCGACGCCCTTTCAAAAACAACGTCGTGCGAAGGCAATAGCTGAAGCTCGATAAACGGCTGTCATGCGGAGTGCCTTGGGAACGTTTTGAGGTTTGTTGTGGATAAGAATCTCAGTCGACGCGGATTTTTGCGTGGAGTTGGGGCTTGTGTGGCGCTACCTACCCTGCCTTCTCTTTTGCCGCGCTGGGCCAAGGCGGCTGATGCTATCGCACCGAGCGCTGGAGTTTCATCGGGCGCGGTATCAGCATCGGGTGCGCCGTTACGAATGGCGTTTGTCGCGATTCCCAACGGTGTTAATCTTGCCGAGTGGTGGCCCAAAAGCGAAGGGAAGGAATTCCAACTCGCCTCGACCATGGAGTCGCTGCAGCCGATTAAGGACCAGATTCAAGTCATCTCGGGTCTAGACCATATCAATGCCACGGCAGGATCAGACGGCGCCGGCGATCATGCTCGCGCCAACGCCACGCTTCTCACCGGCTGCCGGGCGAAGAAAACCTCTGGCGTTGATGTTCATGTCGGCACCTCGGTAGATCAAATCGCGGCTCAGCATGTGGGGCATTTGACCCGCTTTCGCTCGCTCGAACTTACTTGTGAACGAGAACGAAAGTCTGGCAGTTGCGATAGCGACTACGCCTGCGCGTATGAATACAACGTTTCCTGGAGGACGGCCACTTCGCCCATGCCGCCGGAATCGAATCCTCGGCTCGTGTTTGAGCGGCTCTTCGGGCATGGTACTCCTGAAGAACGCCGCAAGAACATGCAGTTGCGATTGCAAACCAGCCGATCGATTCTCGACTTTGTCCGCGAAGATGCCCGATCACTTGGCCAGAATTTGTCTAAGCACGATACCGCGAAGTTAGACGAGTACCTTACAAGCGTCCGTGAGATCGAGCGACGGCTCGCGAAATTTGGCCAATCAGGCAAGCTGCCCGAGGCCGAGCTGGACGTGCCTGCGAAAGCGCCCAAGGAATTCGATGAACGCATGCAGGTCATGTACGACTTGCTCGCGCTTGCGTTTCAAACCGATTCCACGCGAATCGCGACCATGATGATTGGTCGCGAAGGCAGCAACCGGTCCTATCCGCAGATCGGCGTTGCACGCGGTCATCACGATTTATCGCATCATGGTGGTAAGCAAGAAAACTTAAACCAGATCGCACAAATCGATAAACACCACGTCACTTACTTCGGCCGTTTTCTGAAGAAGCTGAACGAGCTGCGCGATGCCGACGGATCCTCGATTTTGCATAACTCGATGATCGTCTATGCCAGCGGCAACGCCGATGGCAACGCCCATTCGCATACCAACCTTCCGGTTTTGGTTGCCGGCAGTGCAGGCGGCAAACTGCAAACGGGCCGCTTCTTGAAAGTCGATTCCATGCCGATGTCGAATATGTTCCTCGAGTTGCTTGAACATTTCGGCGTGCATGGCGTCGAGCGGTTGGGTGACTCCGATAGCCGGCATGTGTCCATCTGACCGTTGCTGCCTAGTCATCTGAGTAGGTCTCACGCAGAGGCGCGAAGGCGCAGAGATCGGAAAAGTTGGGAACACTAACTTCCGCTAATTAACGCTATTAACTCGTCTATTTCGATGACCATTAGCGTAGATTAGTGTTCTTTCCATCACTTCTTTCTTTTTCAAAAACCCTTTGCGCCTTAGCGCCTCTGCGTGAGATAAATAAATGCGATTACTACTATTGGTCACTTTCGTACTCGTTGTTTGCAACGCGTCGTTGGCAGCACCACGGAACATTGTGTTGATCGTTACCGACGATCAGGGGCTCGTGGCCGGCTGTTATGGCAACTCGGTCATCAAGACGCCAAGTATCGATGCTCTCGCGGCCGACGGCACGCGGTTCACCAATGCACACTGCACCACATCGAGTTGCAGTCCCAGCCGGTCGGTCATCCTCACCGGCATGTTCAATCATGCGAACGGCATGTATGGCCTGGAGCACGGGTACAACCATTTCCGCAGCTTCGAAAAGCTGAAGAGCCTGCCGATCATTCTTAGTGAGGCCGGTTACCGAACGGCCCGCATCGGCAAGTACCACGTTGGCCCCGAAGAAGTATATCGATTTGATCAATCGTTGGGCGACAACTCGCGCAACCCGGCACAAATGGCCGAACGAAGCCGGGAGTTGATCGAAGCCAAATCCGAGAAGCCGTTTTTCTTGTACTTCGCAACGGGCGATCCACATCGCAGGGGCCCGGCGACCTGGGCGCCTCTCAACCCCAACAGCTTCGGCAATACTCCACTGGGCAGCGAACCCAAGGGCGTCGTGCCGGTTCACTACAAACCGGAGGAGGTTTTAGTTCCGTCCTATCTGCCCGATACACCCGCTTGCCGCGCGGAGTTGGCCCAGTGCTACGAATCGATCTCACGTGTGGACTCGGGCATCGGCCGTCTGGTGGAAATCCTCAAAGCGGCCGGCAAATTCGACGACACGCTAATCATCTACATCTCAGACAACGGCCCGCCCTTCCCTGGCGCCAAGACGACCATGTACGAGCCAGGGCTGAACCTGCCGTGCATCGTGCGCAGCCCGAGCGCAAAGAAACGCGGCGTGGTGAACGAAGCGCTCATTAGCTGGGTCGATCTCGCGCCGACGATTCTGGATTTCGCCGGCGTGAAACCAGCTCGCGGGCAAAAAATGCACGGTCGTTCATTCCTACCGATCCTGGAGGAAACAAAGCCGACCGGTTGGGACGAGATATATGCTTCCCACACGTCGCACGAAGTGACGATGTACTACCCGATGCGCGTCGTTCGTAGCGGCAATTACAAGCTGATCTGGAACATCGCCTCTCCCCTGCCTTTCCCATTCGCGTCGGACCTATGGAACTCGATCACTTGGCAAGACGCACTCACTCACGGTGAAGATTTTGTGTATGGCAAACGATCGGTTCAAGATTACATTCACCGGCCTCGATTCGAACTGTACGATCTCGCCCAAGATCCAGACGAGTCACGCAACCTTGCCGACGAAGAAGCTCATCGCGGGAAACTGACCGAACTAAAAGAAAAGCTGCGGCAGTTTCAAAAACGGACTAGCGACCCGTGGATCATCAAGTGGCAACACGAGTAGCGGGACAGTGCTACTCGCCGTACCCATGCGGATGCTTGCTATGCCACTTCCACGCACTCTCGATAATCTCGCGTATCGAGTGCTTGGCTTGCCAGCCAAGCTCGCGCTTAGCGGCCGAGGCGTCGGCGACAAGTTGCGGTGGATCTCCCTCGCGACGACCTACGCGTCGGACGTTGATCGGACGGCCAGTCACTTCCTGGCAGATGTCGATCACCTCTTGCACGCTCGCTCCGTGTCCCGTGCCGAGATTTAGCTTGAGCTGCATGCCCGGCTGGAGTTTTTCGAGCGCGGCGACATGGGCAGTCGCCAAGTCGTCGACATGAATGTAGTCACGAATGCAAGTGCCGTCCGGCGTGGGATAGTCCGTGCCGAATACTTCCACATATTCGCGTTGCCCCAGTGCGACTTGCAGGATGAGTGGAATCAAGTGCGTCTCGGG
Organism: uncultured Planctomycetaceae bacterium; assembly: GCA_964526975.1. Taxonomy (GTDB): domain Bacteria; phylum Planctomycetota; class Planctomycetia; order Pirellulales; family Lacipirellulaceae; genus JABDGM01. Next base: position 21,919 of record CAZGMU010000001.1, on the reverse strand, counting down.
ATCATGGTCTTCACCGAGTGTGCCATCGGCCGCGGCGCCCGAGGCATTGAAGTAACGCAAGGCGGCATAACCCAGCCCGTACGCATGCGAATAATCAGCCAATGCGTGCTCAATCACGAGCTTTGTGTAGCCATACGGGCTGATCGGATTCTGCGGATGATCCTCGGTCAGCGGGATACGCTGCGGATTGCCATACGTGGCGCAAGAACTGGAGAACACAATGCGGTCCACGCCCACCACGCGCATGGCGTCGAGCAGCGAGAGCGAACCGACGATGTTGTTCTCATAATAGATCGCCGGATCTTTCACCGAGACGCCCACGTACGCAAACGCGGCGAAATGCATTACGGCCTCGGTCTTGTGTTGTTTCATCGTTTCGACCAGCCGTTCGGAATCGAGCAGGCTGGCTGAAACAAAGGGCAATTTACCCACAGCCGGGTGATGCCCTTCGGATAGATTGTCGACGATGACTACGTCGTGGCCGGATGCGACCAGTTGTTTAGCGGCGTGGGAGCCGACATAGCCGGCTCCGCCGGTAACGAGGACGCGCATGGAATATAAATCCTGGGATTGAGAATCGGGCGAGGCGTAGTCGCCTGTCTATGTAGGGTTTGTTTGTGGACCCTAAGATTACGATTTGTTCGGTTTATGTGCCATATGCATCGGCCCGTTACGATGAGAAAAAGCTCGCTAATGGAAACTGTGCGGTAAATGGTAAATGATGCCGGCGACTAGTTTTTGCGCGTCATTCCCGCGCAGGCGGGAATCCAGACAATTTGGGCCTAAGTGCTGGATTCCCGCCTGCGCGGGAATGACGGCAGGGATCATTGGCTCATAAAAATCCGATAGAT
>CAZGMU010000001.1:12549-21058 GCA_964526975.1 uncultured Planctomycetaceae bacterium | reverse complement strand
GACTTCAGCCGCTCAGGCCAAACTTGTTTAGCAGTTCCTGTAGAACGGGCTCAATTAGCAGTTGCAGCTCGCGGTTCGCGTACCCAACCCAGGCGACGTTGGATTCTGTATCGAGAGAACAAGTGAGCGGCTCTCCGCTCGGCGTCGTCACGATGACGCCAGCTTCTTCGGCAATGAGTTTTGCACAAATATCGTACGGATGGCAACAGTGACCGGCTGCCAGGCCTCGCTCGACGGTGAATCGCTCGACGAGCGGCCGAAGATCGGCCACAAATCGATCCTGGCCGATCGTCAGGCCGTAAAGCTGTCCACCCGTCGAAGCGTGCTGATCTTCGAAGACGCCTGCTTCACCATTGCGACGTGCAACGACGCGATCGCACAATTCTTCATCCAGCGCCGCCAGCACATCGCGTCCGCCGGGAAAGAAGCGGCAGATCGTCGCAAAACCATGCCGCAGTTCGGTAGCCCGAGATGGTTGAACGACCAACGGGCGCGATTCATTCGCCAGCCGATTCTTGCGAACCCCCTGCACCCCTCCGCCACGAATCGCCCACAATTGATCGCAAAGGTGCTGCTTAACGAGCGGAATCTCGGTTTGTACTGCCAATTCGATATCAGCAATCGTCGTGTTCTCTCCGCGATTGGGCGCAATGCCGGTGAGAATCCATCCCGGCCGCTTTTGGTACATCAATCCCCGTGTGCCGTCGATCGGGTCCACGATAACCTGCCAGCGGGCGTCCTTCTCATTTGCATCCACGGGCAACACCATGCGGCCGTTGGGCAGCCCTTCGCCGATGAGAATGATCGGCAACGCATCCGCCATCTCTCGCACAAACCAATCGACAAGCGCGTCTTCGCTGATTCGGTCGATCGCGTAGGTGATGTCGCCAGCCCCATCGTGGGAGACGGAGGTCAATTCCTCTTGGGACCGAGTCTCGCACGCAGTCACGACCAACCCACGGATCGTATCGTGGACACGAATAAGGGGCTCAATGAAATCGACGAGTTCCACAGTTACAGACCAGGGAGCGTTTTGCGAGACGGGAACAGCATTCTTCAAGGCAACTCCCTCTCCCTTTGGGAGAGGGCCAGGGTGAGGGCGCCCCGGAATCGGTCTTGTTAATGTTCCTTGGTATGGACCGCATCCCTAACTCTATGCGAAATTCGCTCAAACGGGCTAGGCATTCAGGCCGTTTTGGGATTGAATGGGGCCATTCGTCCCTCGCGGCGATTGCAAGAGTGGGGTTGAACTCTTCCCGGCGACTAATCTACGAGGCGGATCATGCATCTGACAGCCATCGACTGGCTCATCATGGCGGTGTACCTGGTGTTCGTGCTGGGCATCGGGTTTTGGCTCCGGCGATCGATTCAAACCAGTAGTGATTTTTTTCTCTCGGGGCGTTCGATCCCCGCATGGGTCTGCGGCTTGGCATTCATTTCGGCGAATCTCGGTGCTCAAGAAGTCATCGGCATGGGGGCGTCGGGCGCCAAGTACGGCATTGCCACGAGCCATTTTTATTGGATCGGCGCAATTCCGGCGATGGTCTTCGTCGGTGTTTTCATGATGCCGTTCTATTACGGTTCGCGGGCTCGGTCCGTGCCCGAGTATTTGAAGCTCCGCTTTGATGAGAAAACACGAGCCTTCAATGCGGTCACCTTTGCCGTGATGACGGTATTTTCGTCTGGCATTTCAATGTATGCGATGGCGAAGATCATCAAGTCACTCCACCTGTTCGATGCGGCGTTCGCCTGGGCCGGCATCGGGCCAGAGCGAATTTTCGACGCATCGGTTGTTATCTCTTCGGTGATCGTGCTCATCTACATCTTTCTCGGCGGCCTCACGAGCGCGATTTACAACGAAGTGCTGCAGTTCTTTTTGATCGTCGCCGGTTTTCTGCCGCTGGTCTGGCTAGGGCTCAAGAATATGGGCGGTTTGAATGGCCTCGGCGAAAAGGCGCCGGCCGGTTTTATGAATTCTTGGAAGGGCATGGCCAATCCCGCCGACAATCCCATGGGCGTCGAATGGTTTGGGCTCGCGATGGGGTTGGGCTTCGTGCTTTCGTTCGGCTACTGGTGCACCGACTTCCTCGTCGTCCAGCGGGCAATGGCTGCCGAGTCGATGAGCGCGGCTCGCCGTACGCCGCTGATTGCCGCTGTGCCGAAGATGTTCTTCCCCTTTCTGGTGATCGTGCCGGGCATTATCGCCGTTGCGCTCCCTTCGACCGTGCCCCTACCGAATCCTCCAGCGGGGCTCGCGAGCGGAACCGAGTTGGCTCGCAAAGGAATCATTCCCCAGAAGGTCGACGAGAAGACCGAGCAACCGAAGTTTGATAGGGATGGTAATCCCGAGTTCGATTTCGACATGGCGATTCCGAACATGCTGATGTTCTATCTGCCAACAGGCGTTTTAGGCTTAGGGCTCACCGCGCTGCTCGCGAGTTTCATGTCTGGCATGGCCGGTAATGTGACGGCTTTCAACACCGTCTTTACGTACGATATTTACCAGAGCTATGTCCATCCCGGAGCAAGCGATCGGCATTACCTTTGGATCGGCCGTATCGCCACGGTGGGCGGCATCGCGCTGTCTATCGCCGCGGCGTACGCGGCCACGCGATTCAACAACATCATGGACATGCTCCAATTGGTGTTCGGCTTCGTGAACGCGCCGCTCTTCGCAACGTTTCTCCTCGGTATGTTCTGGAAGCGGACAACGGGCAACGGTGCCTTCTTTGGGTTGCTGGCCGGTACGTTGGCCGCGGCGATCCATCACGGGTTGACTCTGCCGCAAGGCGCGACGGCTGGCATCAAGGGAGGCTGGCTCACCGGCGGTCAATGGATTGCCCATACCTACCATAGCGAAATGGCTGATAATTTCTGGATGGCCATCTGGGCTTGGACGGTTTGCTTCGTCGCGACAATCGTTGTCAGCTTGTTTACGACTCCCCGCGACGATCGCGAGCTAGTCGGCCTGGTTTATTCTCTTACCGAGAAGCCGAAGGATGATGGCGCCGCTTGGTATGGTCGTCCGGCGGTGCTCGGCGTAGTGGTGTTGGCGGCGGTTGTCGTGCTCAACTTCTTCTTCTGGTAGGCTCAAATCTCTAGCGCAAAGGCTATTGCAATGCGAGGCGATATACGAATTCCGATCGGGCTCATGTTTGCCGTAATTGGCATCCTGCTCGCGATCTTCGGTGTTTTGACCCAATTCGGCCTTGTGCTGGATCGAGCTATCTATGAACGCTCGCTGGGCATCAATATCAACATCTGGTGGGGATTGATTCTGCTCGCCTTCGGCGCCGGCATGTACTACTTCGGCCAGCGGGCTGATTCACGAGCGCAGACCCTCGGTGTAAATACCCAGGAACTAAAAAAAGACAAACGTCCTCACGGCCACTAGAGGCGGTTCCGTCCGTAGCTGAATTCGCAAGAATTCGGTCGCATTACGGCGTGGCCGACTTCTTGCAAATTCGGCCACATGGTAAATCCGTCGCTAGCTCGATCGAATAATATGCGCCCCTCGCGCCGGTCGACTCGTCAGAATGCTCGGTTCGATCCCGCTTGCAGCCCGATAGGAATCGCTAAGCTGTTTCGTAACCTGTTCCACCTTGCCAGTCTCAACAAGCGACACCGTACACCCGCCAAATCCGCCGCCAGTCATACGAGAGCCGATAACGCCGCCGCCGGCTCCGATCTTGCTCGCCAAATCAACGAGCAGGTCAAGCTCATCGCAACTCACCTCGTAGTCGTCGCGCAGCGAAGTGTGGCTCGCATACATCAGGCTCCCAATTTGCGACCACTCACCGGTCTCCATTGCCTTTGCCGCCTGCTGCGTACGCTCGATTTCGCTGATCGCGTGGCGAGCGCGGCGATACTCAGCGACTTCCAACTTAGGCCGAGCAGACTCTAGCTGCTCCAAGGTGGCATCGCGCAGCGAAGCTACTCCCAGCTTTCGAGCGGCCGATTCGCATTGAGCACGCCGCTCGGCGTACTCGCCACCCGATAGCTCATGCTTCACATTGGTGTTGATAATGAGCACAGTGATGCTCGGGTTTAAGAACGGAATAGGCTCGATCTCCTGCGAACGGCAATCGAGCAGCATCAAGTGATCGGGCCGGCCCATGACCGATGCAAACTGGTCCATGATTCCACAAGGAACGCCAGCGTAATCATGCTCGGCCTTCTGGCAGAGCAACGCCTTTGCGACCGGCTCGAGCGATTGCCCCGTGACGGCCTCCATCAGCGTGGCAGTGGCCACTTCGATCGCGGCACTACTGGATAGGCCGCCGCCAACCGGTACGTCGGACTCAATGACGGCCCGAAAACCTGCCGGCCGCATCCCGCACGCCGTACAACCTGCGATCACACCCGCCACGTAGTTCGACCAGTGGCCCGCAGCCGCATGCCCTACCGTCCCATGGAGAGCTATGGTCACCTCGTCGTCCGCCGACTCACTATAGATTCGAGCGGTTGAAGACGCCGTATCATCTCCCGCGGCGATCACGCAATACCGATCAATCGCCATCGGCAACACGAAACCATCGTTATAGTCGATGTGTTCGCCAATAATATTGACGCGTCCCGGCGCTGCAGCGATCCATTGCGGCTCACTGCCGTAGCGGCTTTGGAAATGCTCCGAAGTGCGGGCAACAAGCTGATCGAGAAGAGTGTCTGTCATTCCGCCTAATCAACAAGCTAGAGGTCGAAGATAAAAATACCAGATGTTAATTTGTATTCCACACTTGCTGCCATCCATTCCAATTCGACAAAGGATGACCAAAAACAACTTCAACAGATAAGATTTACCACGGAGACACGGAGGACACGGAGGACACGGAGAAGACAGAAGGAGAAAAAAGAAGAACGCGAATCATCACGAATCGACGCTAATGGAAAATCAGGGCGATGCAGAGACAGATTATCGCCCTTGTTTCTTTCTATGAGCGGAAACGAGTGAAGATCAATGTTCTTACTCCTGTATTTCTTCTCTGTGCCCTCCGTGTCTCCGTGGTTATCCTAAAATAGGAAGTCGTTGTCGAGGTGCTCCTAAGTCGCGTTTAGCCACAGTGTTAATAGCATCGTCGGAATGAGCAGCGAAAGTACGATAAAGCCCCAGTAGGGGCTAGCGTATCCGACGCAAACTGCCGCATCCAGCACGATGATCGAATGCACGCAATTGCGGACCGCCGATTGAACACGTCGTGGCGACGGCTCGAAGATCGCCATCAAGCACCGTCGGCCGATGATGAGCGCGAGTACTACCCATAGCAAGTACCATCCCAAGTGATGAACGATCAAGGGTGGCCGATCAACGGTCAACCACGGTACGGCTCCCAGTATCGCTATTCCTGAAAGCAGAACAATCAATCCGGAAGCCAGCCTCTTACGAGAGCTGACGCGTGCATCCATACGAGCGAAGATTGTCACGCCCATGACGTAGATACCAATTCCGAGCGCGATGAGAATCTCCGCCTTTCCCCACGGAATCACCATCAGGCTCATGCCGAGCAGCACATTGAGCGTGCGGCATTCGCCCATGATAAGCGGGGCTAGGCGGGTGCGTTTCAAGCCGCCGTCGTACAGCAGCACGCAGATCGCCAAGAGCGTCGCCACCACTCCCGGCCGCCAGTCGTTGACGTAGAAGCTAAAAAGCCACGCCAAAACCACCGCCGCCGAAAGCATTCCCCAACCAACGCCGGTCGCATTTTTCAGTGAAATGCGGCCAGAGGGAATCGGCCGGCCTGGCTGCTCGCGGCTATCGACCTCTGCGTCGAACACATCATTCAACACCATCCCGCTCAGATACATGAGCGTCGAGATAATGACCAGGGCTCCCACCTCCCATGGCGATTGCAACTCGCCGCGGAACGCGACGAGGTATCCCATCAACACGTCGGCCACTGCCGTAAACACATTCGGCAGGCGCATCAGTTGAAGCCAGGCGAATAGACGTGAGTATTTACGCAAGCTGTTGTAATTGCTTAGAACGTGTTTTAGAATTCCCCTCCCTTGTAGGGAGGGGTTAGGGGAGGGTTCGATCAACCGTGATTTCCTTCCTCGCCTATCCTCTTTGTCAGAGAGGACAAGAATTCTAAAACACATTCTTAGTGAGAAAGTCGTTTGCTTCGCGGGCGGCCCCATCCGGATCGTCGCCATACGGATATAACTCGACCGTCAGCCAGCCCGAATAGCCAGTCTTCCGGATCGCGGCGAGCGTTGCCGAGAAATCGATTGCGCCATGCCCGGGAACCAGGTGCTGATGCACGCGGCTGGCCGCGATATCTTCCAGATGATAGTGGCGAGTATGCCCAGCCATCTTGGCGACCCAATCTTGTGGATCTTCGCCGACGCAATAAGCATGGCCAATATCGAAATTCAGGCCGACCATCTGCGAGTCGATCCGGCCAACGAAATCCAAGTACTGCTGAAATCGCTCGATCAATAAGCCCGGTTCTGGCTCGATCAGAATCGGCACGCCCACTTGCTCGGCCACTTCGACGCATGGCATCAGCTCATTGTAAAAAACATCGGCTCCCTCTTTCCACGACTGCCCATCGGCGAGCGGCCCGCCTGGCTCGATCGTAATGTGCGGCGCACCAAGTTCTTGGGCCAGATGGAGTGCTCGCTTGGTATGTTCCCGACGGATCGCGCGGTAATGTGGGTCTGGCTCGATATAGCTCGGGTACCAATACGGCTGCCGAGGATCAGCCACGGCGTTCATCATGAACGCATTGATGTTCGAGATCGTCAGCCGATGCTTAGCGAGCGCATCGCGAATCGACTGCTTCTGCACCTCCAGCAAATTCGCCGGCCATGCATGCGGCGCATCGGCTAATAACTCGATCCCGGTATACCCCAACGAAGCGACTCGCGCGATCGTATCTTCAATCGTAAAACGCAGATATGCGTTCGAAGAAAACGCTAATTTCATTCGGATCCAACCTCAAAGACGCCAATTCATTAACCACGAAGAGCACCAAGAACACGAAGAAGCCCTGACCTGTCACGTCCTAAATCTTTGTGCCCTTCGTGCCTTTGTGGTTCAATTCCTTCTTCTCTGCGCCTTCGCGCCTTTGCGTGAGACAATTTCTACTTCCGATCCTGCCGCCAAACCGGGTCAAGATGCGAATCATCCGACTTCGGCCACCGCGTCAGCGTCACCTTATTACGGGTATAAAACTGAATGCTCTCCGAACCCTGAATATGCAAATCGCCGAAGAACGATCGGTTCCACCCCGTGAATGGAAACCACGCCATCGGCGCGGGCACGCCCACGTTGATCCCGATCATCCCCGCATTAAAATGCCGCTTGAATTCACGGGCCGCATACCCGCTTCGCGTGAAGATCGCAGCGCCGTTTCCAAAATCACATTGGTTGCCAATGGCAATCGCCTCATCGAGATTAACCGTTCGTACGACCGACAGCACCGGCCCGAAGATTTCTTCTGTCCACACTCGCATTCCCGGCCTCACCTGGTCGACCACACTGGGCCCTAAGAGAAAACCTTCCGATTTGAAGTCACGCCGGCCATCGAGCGCAACCTTCGCCCCTTCGCCCTTTGCAATGTCCAAGTAGCTGGCCACACGGTCACGATGGTCCGCGCGAATCACCGGACCCATGTCGACATTCTCGTTCCCATCCGTCGGCCCGACCCGCATCTTACCCGCGTAGTCGACCAGATTCTCCACAACCGGATCGCCCGCTTTGCCCACGGCAACCGCCACACTGCTTGCCATGCACCGCTGCCCCGCGCACCCAAACGCGCTCGCAGCCAGCGCCTTCACCGTCTGATCCATCTCCGCATCCGGCATGATGATGATATGGTTCTTCGCGCCGCCAGCCGATTGCACTCGCTTACCGTTCGCGGTCCCGCGTTCGTAGATGTACTTCGCGATGCCGGTCGAACCAACAAACGAGATCGCCGCCACCTGCGGATGATCCAACAAGGCGTCGACGCACTCCCGGTCGCCATGCACCACATTGAACGCACCATCCGGCAGCCCCGCCTCCGTCAGCAATTCCCCAAGTCGCACCGCCGACAGCGGCACCTTTTCCGATGGCTTCAGCACAAACGTGTTGCCACACGTGAGCGCGATCGGGAACATCCACAGCGGCACCATGAACGGAAAATTGTACGGCGTGATGCCGACACACACGCCCACCGGGTGGCGAACCGCCTCGGCATCAACATTACCAGCGATGTTCGGCAGAATCTCGCCCGTGATCAGGCTCGGAATGCCGCAGGCGAACTCGACCACCTCAATCCCGCGGTTCACCTCCGCCCGAGCCTCGGCCAGCGTTTTGCCATGCTCGCGCGTCACCAGGGCCGCCAGCTCTTCGAAATTCTGTTCCAGCAAAGCCCGGAACCGAAACATCACCCGCGCCCGCTCGACAACCGGCGTCTCCGCCCAGCCTGCCAGTGCAGCGGTTGCCGCCTCGACCACCTTGCCCGTCTGCTCGGCCGTGGCAAACGGCACCGTCGCAATCACCTTGCCGGTCGACGGATTAAAGACC
>CAZGMU010000001.1:0-12539 GCA_964526975.1 uncultured Planctomycetaceae bacterium | reverse complement strand
TCGCCGGATCGCTCCGTGGCTAGCTCGGTCCACTTGCCGCCCGAGAGTTGGGGAACTTTCTTTGCAGACGCCGGGGCAGATGCGGTGGCAGGCATGATCATGTCTCGTAAAAATTTTTTGGTACTGAGTAGGTTCGCCGTTTGGCCTACCCTACGCGCTCGTTTCCAACCTGTTATATTAACACTTTCCCGTCAGGCGAACAGTCAATCCGCACGTGGGGCAGACATTCTTGTCTGTCAAACGGGCGCCGGCAGACACGAATGTCTGCCCCACGGCTTGTTGTTGTCACTTCTATCTATTCAACCGATCGCCTCAGAGGTTTCTTATGGCCCGTATTGTTCGTGGGGGTTTGATTCAGGCAACTCTATGTGAGCCTGCCACTTCGCCTGTCCAAAAGATCAAGAAGGCGATGATCGACAAGCACGTCGCGATGATCGATCAGGCTGCCCAGCAAGGCGTCGAAGTCATCTGCCTACAGGAACTGTTCTACGGACCGTATTTCTGCGCCGAGCAAGAGATCAAGTGGTACGATCTGACCGAGCAAATTCCCGGCCCGACCACCAAGCTCATGCAGGACCTCGCCAAGAAACACAAGATGGTCATTGTTGTGCCCATGTACGAGGAAGACCTGCCCGGCATCTACTACAACTCCGCCGCCGTGATCGATGCGGGCGGCGAGTACCTCGGCAAGTTCCGCAAGATTCACATCCCGCATTGCAATCCAGGCTTCTGGGAAAAGTTTTATTTCAAGCCGGGCAACCTGGGCTACCCGGTCTTTGATACCAAGATCGGCAAAGTCGGCGTCTACATCTGCTACGATCGCCATTTCCCAGACGGCGCGCGCTGCCTCGGGCTCAACGGTGCCGAGATCGTCTTCAATCCGTCCGCAACCGTCGCCGGTCTCAGTGAATACCTGTGGAAACTCGAACAACCGGCCCATGCGGTGGCGAACCAATACTTCGTCGGCGCTATCAATCGACCGGGTTGGGAAGAACCCTGGCGCATCGGCGAATTCTATGGCCAAAGCTACTTCGTCAACCCACGCGGCCAGTTCATCGCCGCCAGCGAAAAGCGCACTGAAGACGACATCGTCATCGCAGACATGGACTTCGACATGATCCGCGAAGTCCGCAACACCTGGCAATTCTTCCGCGACCGCCGCCCAGAAACCTACGGCGCCATCACCGCACTCTAATCTCCTATCTCCTATATAGCCGACCCATCTTGGGTCGGTCGGTTAAGCCTACCACCAGCCAAAATTACAACAATTGCGAAATCCCGGCCAAGATGGCCGGGCTATATAGCACTGCCGTTACTAGTTTTACTGAAGGCTACGGCGTAAGTTCCTATAATCCCACCGAGCGTACTGCCCGCAATCACATCGCCCACAAAGTGGTAGTCCATGCCGACTAGCGCCACGAGCATTGGCACTGCCAGCACTACGCACACCCATCGCGACCGCGGCATCGCCAGCCAAAATACTGACGCGAAGCCCACGATCCGCGCAGAGTGGCCCGAAGGAAAGCTGCCTACATCATCGCCGACTTGGAAAGGATGAAATCCATACGCTCCGGTGCCAATCAGCGATGGGTTGTTATTGTGCCACGTTTCCGGCCAATAGCGGCCAAATAGATCACCGAGCGATTCGCGAAATTGGTCTGCGACAATCAGGCTCACACAGGCAATGAACAACACATGCTGCCAATGCCGCCAGGGCCCGAACGCGCGCCACATAGCGAGCAACACCAGCACGAGCGGCGCCCAACTCTGCACCAGCGGTGGCGGCTCGGTCAGCCACCGCAATTCTTCAAACTGCGGAATCCGATGATCGTGAACAAAGAACGCCACCGGCCGATCGACAAAGTAGTAGCAAACGACGACCGCAACTGCAGCAGCGGTGATCGCGAAGCACGTCGATCGAAGCATCGAGCGAAGATGATCATCTTCCGGCATACGCACAATTTGACCTTATCGACCTTAGCGTCGGCCGCCAGGCCGAATCTCCAGCGAACAAGCGCAAAGCTACAAAAATGCGCCTCGCGTCAACCGTCCGGATTATCGAGAAGCTCTTGCAGCCGAGTCGCAAGTTCCGGTTGCAATTTGCCGAGCCAGTTACGATCGATCTGCCCGACCTCGATCAGGTCACGCAAGTGTGTTCGGTCTTTATCGCGAAATGAAGTAAGCTTCATTCGTACGAGAGACTCCAATCCGATCAGGCTGTATGCCTCATGGATTTCTGTTGCAGCCAGATCAGGCGCCGCTGCCGCATAATGCGGTCGAACCTTTTCGCCCGCGAAAAGAATATGCACCGCATCCCGAGGCCTACCGTTCGGTCCATCCAGAAACATGACTACGCCAAGTAATTCGTGATAAATGAAGCCGGCTTTAGTTAACGCTTCCGTCGCCAAGGCAAGATCGCTCCGATTCAACATCAGATCGACATCGACCGTATTGCGCGCCGCGCCTGGATCCACCTTCGAAACCCAAACCGCCAGGTCGTTGCCGCCGATCACGGCATACGGAACACCGGCCGCATCCAGCGCCGCCGTTGCCCGGCGAAGTCGTTCACGTACTTTTTCCACGGCCAGCACCATCCGATCTAGCACATCGTCGCCAAACGAAACGACTGTTGGTGAATTGTCGAGTGTGCTCATGGAACGCCAATCTTTCCGCTTTATTTTATTTTACCACCGCGCAAGCTCATCAGCACCACGTACGCCACAAACGATATCCCAAAACTGATAAACCACGCATAGTTGTAAAGCTGGCTCCAGATTGGCGGAATACTTGCTTTCCAGCTATCGGAGACAGCGGCCAGGAAGCCGGGCACGCATGGCGCAATTCCCAGCAACAATGCAACAATCGCCAGCCCATTGAAACCACCTGTGTGCCAATAAGGCCCGTTCTTCTTGTACAGTCCCTCCAGGTCGAGTTGCATTCGCCGAATGACAAAGTAATCAGCGACCAGGATTCCGCCCACCGCACCTAGCAACGCTGAGTACGCAACCAACCAGCGAAAGATATAGCCCGTAGGATCTTCGACCAGTTTCCAAGGCCGCATCAGAATGCCAATCAACCCCGTGATAAATCCGCCGATCCGAAAAGAAACCAGTCTCGGCGCAAGGTGTGCAAAATCGTTAGCCGGGCTCACCACATTCGCCGCGATGTTGGTCGCCAGCGTCGCGATACAGAGCGACACCATTGCCACAAAAAGCACAACGGGGTTTGAAAACTTACTCAGCACAATCACCGGGTCCCAAATCGTTTGGCCGTAGATCACTGCGGTTGCACTCGTCACCGCGATTCCAATGAACGAAAACAGAGCCATCGTCGTCGGCAATCCAATTGCCTGCCCAAGTGCCTGGTCGCGTTGCGAATAAGCATAGCGGCTGAAATCGGGAATATTGAGCGAGAGCGTGGCCCAAAAGCCGACGTTAGCTGTCAGCGAGGCAAAGAAGAACGGCCAGAACTGGCCAGCTTTTGGTCCGCCGATCGCAAACGCCGATGGGCGCGAAAGCATATCGCCAAAACCACCTGCGGCGTAGTACGCCCATCCCAACAGAATAAGCCCGAGTGTGATCAACAGCGGCGCTTTGATATTCAAGAGAATGCGAATCGACTCGATCCCCTTATAGATCACAAGCATGTTGATCGACCAGAAAAACAAAAAACAGGCGAGCTTGGCAGCGTTGATATCGATCCATGGTAGCGGCGCAAGTTTGTCCCACGACGGGAAGAACTCAACCAATATTCTGTAAATCGCCCAGCCGCCAATCCAAGTTTGGATGCCAAACCAACCACAAGCGACCAGCGCCCGCAGCAACGCCGGTATATTGGCGCCGAGGATGCCAAACGACGGCCTGCAGTAAACAGGAAATGGAATGCCATACTTTGTGCCCGCATGTGCGTTGAGGATCATCGGCACGAGTACGATCACGTTGCCCAGAAAGATCGTGACAATCGCTTGCGACCAGTTCATGCCTTCCTCGATCATTCCCGAGGCTAGCATGTAAGTTGGCACACAAGCCGACATCGAGATCCACAGCACGGCAAGATCCTTCATCCCCCACCGCCGCCCCGCACGCGCTGTAATAGGGAGAGCCAGAAAGATCTGCGTTAAGCTCGACGATGCCGTCGGCTGGACCATTGGTATGCATGCGGCTATTAAACTCGATCGAGTGTCGCCTGATGAGAAAAAGCAGCTTCCAGTTAATCCTGGCTAGCCGTACCGGTCAACGTCAATGAATCGCCTCGACCTCTGACCGGGTGCAGTAAAGATTTTGTGGCAAGCGGCACTGGGACCGATCCGAGACGGATCGGCTATATAGCCCGGCCGTTCCGGCCGGGAGAGCAACGCATCCACATCCCACGACCATCTCCGCCACCACCACAATCCCATTCCCCCACCTTCCGACTGATGGCTGTAGCAGGTTCCTCAAAGCCGCGTTAAAATCGGGGTTTCCTGCCGACGCCTCCTATTTCTGCCCCCAGGGAATACTGCCGTGGCCACCGAATTGCGACCTTCTCTTCCAATTATTGATCACAAACCGGCGCCCTACGAAGGCCCCTCGCGCGACGAAGTGCTCGCCCTGCGGCATCAATATCTGTCTCCCGGCATCATCACTTACTACCGCGATCCGCTTATGGTCGTGGAAGGCAAAATGCAATATGTGTGGGACGAAAAAGGCCGGCGCTATCTCGATGCCTTCGCCGGCATCGTCACGATCAGCGTCGGCCACTGCCATCCCAAGGTCGTCGAGCGGGTTCGCCAGCAAACCGGAATGCTCCAACACACGACGACAATCTATCTCCACCCGGCCATCGTGCAATTTGCCGAGAAGCTCGCCGAGAAAATGCCGCCAGGCCTCACTCGCTCCTACTTCACCAATAGCGGCAGCGAAGCCAACGAAGTCGCGATCCTCTCCGCCCGCGAATATACCGGCAACCAGGATGTCATCGCGCTACGCAACGGCTACCACGGCGGCACATCGGTGCCGATGAGTCTCACCGCCCACGGCAATTGGAAATTCAAAAGCAACAACGGCACGAACATTCACCACACGATGCCTGGCTACTGCTATCGCTGCCCTTACGGATTGGAGTACCCAAGCTGCGGCATCAAGTGTGCGCAAGACATCAAGAATGTTATCCAATACGAAACGCCCGGCGAAATCGCTTGCTTTATTGGCGAGCCGATCCAGGGCGTCGGCGGCACGGTGACCCCGCCGAAAGAGTTTTTCAAAATTGTGTATGAAATCGTTCGCCAGCACGGCGGCATCTGCATCGCCGACGAAGTGCAAGGCGGCTTCGGCCGCACAGGCCATCATTACTGGGCCCATCAAAACTGGGACGTAGTCCCCGACATGATCACAATGGCCAAGGGCATCGGCAACGGCACTCCGCTCGGCGCAATGACCACCACGGTCGGCATCTCCGAAGTCATGAAACGGCGTGTCCATTTCAACACCTTCGGCGGCAACCCAATCACCATGACCCAGGGCCTCGCCACGCTAGAAGTCATCGACGAAGAAAACATCCAGCAAAACGCCCTCGAAGTCGGCACGCACTTGAAGGAAGCGCTGATCGATCTCCAGCAAAAGCACGAACTCATCGGCGACGTCCGCGGCCTCGGCCTCATGCTCGGTGTCGAACTGGTTCGAAACCGCAAATCGAAGGAGCCGGCCAACACAGAAGCAACCGACCTAATGGAAAAAATGAAGGACCGAAACGTCCTCATCGGCAAAGGCGGCCTCTTCGGCAACACGCTCCGCATTAAACCACCCATGTGCATCACCAAAGACGATGCCGATTACATGGTTGCCATGCTCGACGAGGTGCTCGGCGAGATCACAGCGTCATGAAATATCGTGACGTGGTAAAAATGATCAAAGAAGCAGGTTGGATACAGGAGTCGACAAAAGGCAGCCACATGCAATTCGTCCATCCGACGCGTCCCGGCAAGGTGACGGTGCCAGGTGGCGGAAAACTATCACGCGAGGTGCCGGCCGGAACGCTCAATAGTATACTTAAGCAAGCGGGACTGAAGGACAGCGATCCATGAACGATAAATATTTGGTTGTCATCGAACAAGCCAGCGATGGTAGTTACAGCGCATACCTGCCCGATGTACCCGGCTGCGTCTCCTGTGGCGATACCGTGGACGAAGTCAAGGCCATGATCAAAGAGGCGCTCAAGTTTCACTTCGAAGGCATGCGGCAATCGGGATATCGAATCCCACCCGCATCCGCGATATCAGATTACGTTGGCGTGAATCCTACAACTGTTTGAACAACTATGAAACTCGTGTTGGCTGCTGCCGGGCTCGCTGAAATGGATCCTGAGTGCGCCGCGCATTTCTTCGATCCAATTGTCGCCGCTCAAGTAATTGCTTTGCTCGTGCTTTGTGTGACGTCCGCTTGTGCCACGTTTGTTGTCGCGGCTCGCGTGCAACGAAATTGGCGGCGAACAAGTTTCGTGTTGTTCCTGGCGCCAGATGCCTTACTCACGATTTTTTTCTTCCTGTTAGCTACAGCTTTCGGCGTGAGCGCGTGCCTAAGTATCGCTTGGTTGACTTTTCACCGCTTCTAAACGTTCCTGGTTAATCGGTATTTTCATGGCTACTCTCGAAACGACGGTCAACGGCCTAAAGCTCTCCAACCCGTTCGTCATCGGCTCCGGCCCACCGGGAACCAATGCAAACGTAATTTGCAAGGCGCTCGAAGAAGGTTGGGGCGCCGTCATCTGCAAAACAGTCAGCCTCGATTCCAGCAAAGTCGTCAACGTGCAACCACGATACGCGCGACTGCGAAGCCGTGAATCGGGAGAAATCTATGGCTGGGAGAATATCGAGTTGATCTCCGATCGCAGCTTCGAGACCTGGATCGATGAATTCAAGCAGATCAAGGACAAGCACCCCGACGGCATCCTCATCGCCTCGATCATGGAAGAATACAACCGCGATGCCTGGCACGAGATCGTCGAGCGCTGCCAGGATGCGGGCGTCGATTCGTTCGAGCTCAACATGTCCTGCCCCCACGGCCTGCCCGAACGAAAGATGGGCGCCGCGATGGGCGAGAACCCCGATATTCTTTCTGAAGTCTGCGGTTGGGTCATGGAGGTTGCCAAGAAACCAGTCTGGGCCAAAATGACGCCGAACGTCACGCACATCGAAGACCCGACCCGCGCCTCCCTCAAGGCCGGTTGCGACGGCATCGCCGCCATCAACACGATTCGCAGCGTAATCGGGATCGACCTGGAGACGTTGCGTCCGGAACCAACGGTCGAAGGCTACACTACGCCCGGCGGCTACTCATGCCAGGCGGTCATGCCGATTGCCCTCCGTATGTGCATGGAGATCGCGAAGGTCATACAGAACGAATTCCCCGGCCGCACACTTAGTGGCATCGGTGGAATTGAAACCGGTAACGATGCCGCCCAGTTCATTCTGCTTGGCTGCGACACCGTGCAGGTTTGCACGGGAGTAATGAAATTTGGCTATCCAATCGTGCGTGAGATGAAGGAGCAACTTCTCGCGTTTATGGAGAAGCACAAATTCGAGACACTTGCCGACTTCAAAGGGCACAGCGTGCAATACTTCACTACCCACGCCGATCTAGTCGCTCGCCAGACCCAGGCCAGAGCGGCAAAAAAAGCCGAGCACGAGCGTAAGAAAGGCATCCGTTCCGATGCCGAATGGCAAGGTGACGAATTCGTAAAACAGACGGAAGCCCTTGCTCGGGGATAATTCAAACACCGACAAATCGCCTTTGTCGATTTGCCCATGCTGCGCGAGGCTACTCTGAGTGCCGCACAATACATTGAGAATCCGCAAAACGCGACATCTAATCCTCGTCTCTCACGTTGATTCAGAGATTGGTGAAGTCAAACGT
The DNA here is from genome assembly GCA_964526975.1 of uncultured Planctomycetaceae bacterium. Classification (GTDB taxonomy): domain Bacteria; phylum Planctomycetota; class Planctomycetia; order Pirellulales; family Lacipirellulaceae; genus JABDGM01. The sequence goes on along the minus strand of CAZGMU010000001.1, from coordinate 4,650 downwards.
CAAATGCGACATTATGGAGGCCGAATTCTCCGGTGATTTTCATGACCGCTAGCGGTTTCAGCCTGGAATTTTCGATCCGTTGTAACCAGCGTTTGAAAATCGCCTGAAATCTACGGCGTTTCGTTTGTTGCATTTGAAGTTCGACTCCATCGGGCCGATAGCTGACAGCCGATAGCCGAAAGCTTCTATCGAGTCCAATTACCGCGCAGTTCTCAAGAAAAGTGCGTCGGTTGCCGCATTAAAAACTTACCATGACCTGGCTCGCCAACAAACTTGCCCTCCCGCACTTGCACCTTGCCGCGAACCGTAACGACGCTCGGCCGACCTTCCAACTCCCAGCCTTCGAAGGCACTATAATCGACGTTCATTTGCTGTGTTTTTGCCGAGATCTTGCCACGGTAATCGGGATCGTAAACCACCAAATCGGCATCGCTCCCCAGCGCGATCGTGCCTTTGCGAGGAAACAGGCCAAACAGCTTAGCCGCCTGCGTGCTGCAGGCATCAACGAACGTATGCAGATCGATCCGCCCCCGCTTCACGCCATACGTGTAAACAAGGTTCACCCGATCTTCAACACTCGGAATGCCATTCGGAATTTTCGTGAAATCGCCGCGCCCCATTTCCTTCTGTCCGTTGAAATCAAACGGCGCATGATCCGTCGCGATCGTGCTCACCATCCGCGACGCCAGTGCATTCCAAATCGCGTCCTGGTGCCGCTTGGCCCGTAGCGGCGGCGACATCACATACTTTGCTCCTTCGAAATCTGGCTTTTGAGCATGCGTTTCATCCAGCACCAAATAGGGTGCGACCGTTTCAATCCACACCTGCGCCCCGCGCTGCCGCGCCGCCGCCGCGGCCCAAATCGCATCGCTGTTGCTAGTGTGAACAATATAGACATGGGCCCCCGTTTCCTCGGCAAAGGTCATCAAATGATGCACTCCCTCGGCTTCCACCCGCACCGGCCGAGACGGCTCATGCCACTCCGGCCCCGTCTTGCCCTCGCCAAGAAGCTGTTTTTGCAGTTCGGAGACAAGCGTCTCGTTCTCGCAATGAGCAGTAACGATCACCCCGAGTTCCTTGGCCAGCTTCAGTGTCTTAAACAACTCTGTGTCATTAAGACCAAAGAAATCCTTGTAAGCCAGAAAAATCTTGAACGAACTAATGCCTCGCTTCACAATCTCCCGCAATTGCCCCTCGGTCTTCTCGTCGAATCGCGAGACAGACATATGAAACGTAAAATCGCAAGCCGAGATCCCCTCCGCCTTCGACATCCACAGATCGAATCCCTCTAGCGCGTCCTCCTGCCGGCTCGGGCAGCACATTTCGATCAGCGTCGTCGTTCCGCCAACCAATGCCGCTCGGCTTCCCGAGTCGTAATCGTCTTTCGCAAACGTCCCCATAAAAGGCAAATAAATATGCACATGCGGATCGATGAATCCAGGAAACACATACTTGCCGCTGGCATCGATCGCCTCCGCCCCCTGCGGTGCCGACAGATTGTGCCCGATGGCCGTAATGGTTTCACCTTCGCACAAAATATCCGCAACATATTGGTCGCTCGCCGTCGTGATTTTCCCGTTCTTGATCAGAAGTGACATAATCCTGGTCTCATTGGCTATGCAAAAACTGCCTGCGACAAGTCGGCCCTCTGTTATACATCGAGACAGCGCATCAGCCAAATTCCCACGAAAAAGCCCCCCGCGGGCTTTGCTTTTTGCAAGTCAATCCAGCTCAAACCAAGCCATCCTCTTCGACTGCGCACTTCTCTGCTGGCTCCAAATAGTTGTCCCGCACAACCTTCTGACGTAGCATTCAGAGACCCAATGGCAAGGTGTAAGCCCATGTCGACAGTCGCACACGAGCCCACCAGCCCACTTCTCAGTCGCACGATGTCTGACCAACCTTTCGAGCATACGGAGCTGCTCGTCGATACGCACGTCCATACGCGCTATTCCGACGGCCTCGCTGGCATCCCGCGCATCGAGCGGCATTGTTGCAATCGTCAGCTCGGCGTGGCGGTCACCGATCACAACGAAATCCGCGGCGCTACCGATCTCTACGAGCGCGAGCGCGTCCCAGTCATTCCCGGCATCGAAGTCGGCACCGAAGAAGGCATCGACTTACTGGTCTATTTTCCCCGTGGCGAATCGCTGGAGGATTTCTACCGCACCGCCGTCGAGCCTTACCTGCGCACCCGCTTCATGGTTCGCTCTTGGATTCAAGCCGTCGACTGCCTGCAAGCGGCCAAGGAAATGGACGCCTACGTTTCGCTCGCCCATCCATTTGCTCTGGGGCGCAAATCGCTCGATTATCAACATGATCGCCGTGGCAAGCCATTCGTCGAGGCCGTTCTGGAAGCCGTCGATGCGATCGAGCTTCACAACGGCGGAGTCCCGCGCCGAGCCAACGAGCAAGCCAGGCTCTTTGCTGAAACGGCGGGCAAACGCCTGACCGTCGGCAGCGACTCCCATCGTCTGGGCACGATCGGCTCCTGCGGCACCTACCTTCGATCCCCTGCCGAGCAATCGCCTGCCTCGTTGTTCGAATCGCTCAAGTCTTCCCGAGACTTGCGGTTCAAAGTCAAAAGCAACGCGACCGCTGCCACTCTCCCATTGCTGGGTATCATCGCCATGAAACACACCCACCATTTCATGCGCGCCAAACGCCGATCGAAATAGCATCAATCCCGCCACCCCCAATTGCACCAAACACCAGCAATCAAACAACAAGGTTTTAGCGTCGGCCGCCAGGCCGAACCTCCACCACCCACCCCACCACCCCAATGGACTATCCTCCACGGCGCCCAACCATCCCCCCTGTCGCTAGACATCCCCTCCGCCCCGCGTCAAAATAAGCGGCAACTCTTCCCGCTAAAGCATCACACTTCAGCAGCCGCACGATGCCCGCCGAACTGCCGAACCACACCCCCCTACCAATCAGCAGCAATCGGCTCCTCAGCCTCGACGCCCTCCGCGGCTTCGATATGTTCTGGATCATCGGCGGCGAAACGATCGTCCATGCCGCCGCCAGATTGACCCAATGGCACTGGCTCGAATGGTTCAGCGGACAGATGGAGCATCCCGAATGGCACGGGTTCGCCCTCTACGACCTGATCTTCCCCCTTTTCCTTTTCATCGCTGGTGTGGCGATGCCGTTCTCCTTCGAAAAGCGCCTCGCCCGCGGCGACAGCAAACGCGCGTTATATCAGCACGTGATCCTTCGCGGCTTGCTTCTCGTCCTCCTCGGCTTTATCTACAACGGCTTGCTGAAGTTCGAGTGGCCGATGCGGCTTCCTAGCGTGCTAGGCCGCATCGGTCTCGCCTATCTCTTCGCCGGTCTGATTTTCCTCAACACACAGTTGCGCGGCCGCATCCTCTGGATCGTCGGCCTGCTCATCGGCTACTGGGCCGCATTGAAACTCATCCCCGTCCCCGGCTTCGGCGCAGGCGATCTATCTCCCGGCCATACGCTAGCCGACTATCTCGACCGCCTGCTCATTCCCGGCAAACTCTACCGAGGCGATCGCGATCCGGAGGGCCTCCTGGCGACGATCCCCGCCATTGGCACCGCCCTCATCGGCGCCGTCACCGGCCAGTTCCTCAAAGACGGCCGCAAGTCCGGCTACTTCAAAACAGCCGCGATGCTCCTGGCCGCCGTTGTCTGCTTCGCGCTCGCCCTCCTCTGGAACCTCAATTTCCCGATCAACAAAAACCTCTGGACCAGCTCCTTCGTGCTCCTCTGCGCGGGGTTTAGCCTGTCTCTGCTCGCGCTGTTCTATCTGGTGATCGATGTCTGGCAGTGGAAACGCTGGACGCTGTTCTTCGTCGTCATCGGCAGCAATTCCATTCTGATTTACATGGCGCCCAAGTTCATCGACTTCGCCTACACAGCCCATGCGCTATTCGATGGCCTCCTCAATCGCACCGGTGTCTACCAACCCCTCCTCTTTGCGATCGCAATCGTGGCCGTAAAGTGGTTGCTACTCTACGTCCTCTACCGAAAACGAATCTTCCTAAGAGTGTGAGCTCTCTCTCCCGTCGCCAAGGCAAGATTACGCAACTGCTTCCATTTTTGACAACCGGTCAATCATTCGTATAGGCTCACGCCACTAAGATAAGCGACTTACCATCCGTTTCCCAACCGCTTGCGGTTTAGCTCGACTCCCTCCCCCCAACAAACCCATGAAAGCAGTCACCTACCACGAGTTCGGCGGCCAAATCTCACTCGAAACCGTCGCCGACCCCACCCCAGCCCCCGACGGCGCGATCATCCAAGTCGAAGCAACCGGCCTCTGCCGCAGCGACTGGCACGGCTGGCGCGGCCACGATCCAGACATCCAGAGCTTCCCCCACGTCCCCGGCCATGAATTTGCCGGCATCGTGGTGGAAGTAGGCCGCGATGTTCCCCGCAAGTTCATGGGCCAGCGAGTTACCGTCCCTTTCGTCGCTGGTTGCGGTAAATGCCCCGAATGCGATCACGGCAACCAGCATATCTGCGATGCTCAATATCAGCCCGGCTTCAACGGCTGGGGCTCGTTCGCCGAATACGTCGCCATCCGCTACGCTGCCGGCAACCTCGTGCCCCTCCCCGAGTCAATTTCCAGCGTAGCGGCTGCCGCGCTCGGCTGCCGGGTCGCTACCTCCTACCGCG